>JARRMA010000085.1:0-12657 GCA_037386505.1 Candidatus Bathyarchaeota archaeon | reverse complement strand
AGTCACTGTTCCACTTTATATGGCGGCTAAACGCCGATATACTCACAGATTTGGAACATTTTTAGGTATTCATGTTCTGGGCAATCTGGTTGCTTTTTTGGTGATTTCTCTACATTTTTCCAGTCAAATAAGTCGTCCAGCCCAATTTTATCCAGAATTAAGCACTGGAGTAACATTGTATCCTTTTATGATTATTTTAGTTACAACGGGATTCCTTTACAGATTTAACTTGTTGACCAAATATTTGAATCCATGCAGATTTTTACATAAAAGTTCAGTAATAGCCCTGTTTTTAATACTAATATTTCATATCCTACACGGTATAGGAATGATGTAAAAATTAAGTCAATATTTTCGGTAAGTTTATTGCAATTATCAGTTTCAAATTTTTGATGATTTATGGAACCTCAGGGACCTTTCTGTCAAAGTTGTGCCATGCCATTAAGTCAAAGAAACTGTTGTGGAACAGAAAAAGACGGATCGAGAAATGAAAAATATTGCCTATTCTGTTTTAAAGATGGAAAATTTACTTTACCAAATGCATCTTTGGAGGAGATGATCGAAATATCAGCTAAAGGATGGTCAAATCAAGATCCAAACATGAGCTAATGAAGAAGCAAAAAAATTCTTGAAACCAATTCTTCCAAACCTAGAAAGATGGAAACAACAATAACAATCAATCCCAAATTAAATAAAAAAATGGGAAAGGAAGATTTTTAGATTTATCTACATCTAAATACTGAAAAATGGCTTGTAGTACCGTAAATAATGTTTAGATCTGAATCAACGTAATCTGTTATGTCTTCGAGCACGGTTCCTTTGTACGAATTGACTATATGAATATCTTCTTGGTCGACATCACCGTCATTGTTTACATCCAAGTTTGGATCATACCAGTCAGGTTGCTGATTAGTATTTACTGCATTGGCTATAATTGAAACATCAGTTCCTTCGACAACCATGTTGCCATCAATGTCACTGTATAATGCTTCAAGAGATTCTCCAGCAATTAACTGAAGACCAAGTTCTTGATCAAGTGTTAATCCCGCATCATTATAGGTTAAGGAAATTTGTGCACCACCAGAAAATGTCGCAGTGTAATTTAATTCCCAAATGATAACTGACGATCCTTCAGGAAAATCTTCTAACTCTCCAGTAGCTAATCCACCAGCTGTGCTACCAAAAGTTAATCCAGCTCCAGAACCCAAGAATACGCTGACATTACTTCCCGCCGGAACAGTTGCTGTTCCATCCTCTGAAAATGAAACAGAAATATTATGATCTCTGGTTACATTATAAAAAGTATAAGTTGTTGTATAACTGTTAACATAACTTCCATCAACAATTATTAACGAAACATGATAGCCACCGTCAGCTCCAAAATTAAATGTTTTATTTTCACCATATTTTACCTCAATAAGTCCGCTTGGATCAATAGAACCATTTGGACCGCTGCTTGCTGTTATTGTGTATATTTTTTCTCTAAATACTGCAGTAATTATTGCATATTTTTCTGTCTTAAAATAAACAGGATTTTCCGAACCGGTCAGAAAATCTCCCGTCCATTCAACAAATTCCCAGCCATCAATCGCAAATGCTTCCAGCAATACTGTGCCTGCACCAACTTTATGCTGGTTATTAGTAGAATTAAAAAGGAAAACTTCCCCTGAATTAACCTTAGTAGCCGTAACATATCCTCCGTCTGGAACATTTATTGTCAAATATTTGCCTACACCATCAGGATCTGCTTGAACTGAAATCGCAGTTAACGATAATAAAAGGATTGAAAGCGTGGTAATTGTTGTAATTTTTAATATTTTCTTTTTCATTCATAACACCGTTATAATAGTTTAATATATTATAACGGAACCATAAAAAGACCTAAGTTGTTTTAGCTATAGTACAGAAATACATACAGTAACAGGGTTGCTTTGAAACATAATTCTAAAAAATGGGTTCCGAAGCCCTAAAAAGAGTAACATGGACAATTTTTGTTTTTTCAATATTTTTAAACAGTTTTTCGAGTTCTTTCATAATCGTTTCTGTCCCTATTTTTTCGATTTGATGGGATTCGTTATGTTCAAACTCCTCAAAGAATTCTCCAATGTTTTTTGGATCTTTATAATCGTCAATAAGAACTGTGGGAGCCACCAAAGTCAATTTCCCTGTTGAATTCAATAACCGCTTCCATTCGTTAAGAGAATCTCTAAACAAGTCTTTCTTGGGAATGCCAATTACTACAAGTAAATCAAGATAATCATCTTTTAAGGGAATAGAAGAATAATTACCTTCTATAAACATCAAATTTTCTAAATTGAGATCGAATTTGATCAAATCTGGTTTTATAAGATATATCCTTGCCGGAGATGTCTTTTTACGGATTTTCTTAACGACGTTGAGTTCAGAAGGAAGACTTTGTAAATATTCTCCGTAAAACTTATGAACTATTCCGATTGCTTGGCATAGCATCTCTTCGCGTTTATTTTTGCCTTCTATGTCAAGTTTATAGATTCTCTTTTTGGGTCCAGATTGACTTTTTTCCCATCTACTAGAAAATATTTTCTCTTTTAACATTTCATTGAGAACTCGATAAAGGCGACTGATTTCAATTGTTATACCTTGAGATTCTAGAATTTTGTGGATTTCATACCCATAAAATTCTTTATTTCCTGCTAGCATCACTATTTTTGATTTTAATTCTTTAGTTCTCAAATCTTAGAATCCCAAATGGGTAATTGAAAATATCTGTTAAAAACCCTTCTTAGTTTTTTTACTAAAACTGGATTTTGCCCGTGGGCATCTAGATGTCTTAAATAATCAAAAATATAATAATTATAAATCTAAAAAAACTATTTTGCTAGAAGCCATTTAACATTGTTAAATCCATATTTTTTCATTAGCGGCTCAATTATGTTTGATGAGCAGTTTTCATCGGTTTCTAATGCTACAATTTTGGGTCCTATTCGATAAATTATGGTAGAAGCTTCATTCATACTCTTTGATTGAATAATCCAGCAACTATCTTCGTTTTCATCTTTAACGATTTGCGATTTATTTTCACTATTTAATTCACCAAAATTAGCTTTGCAAACATAGTCTGCAACAATTTTTGGATCATCGTTTGTTTTACAGTAAACCAAAATCTTCTCTCCAATAAAACCTAAAAAAATAAGTGAAAAAATTTCCCAATTTTATATTCTAGTTAGTTCTTCTTTCATTTGCTGATATTGTTCTTTAGTTATTTCGCCTTTTGCATATCGTTCTTTTAAAATCTCTAAGGCTTTACTTCCAGAGTGTTGGATTTGCTGATATTGTGAAGGTTGTGAGCAACTGCTTCGGTGAGAAGACCCTACTACAGCAAAGTAGATAATTATGCCTATTATGATTAGACCTATTGGCCATAACCACATAAAACCAAATCCGAACCACATTTTATTTAATTCACCTCTAACTGTTTTTAGAAAAAAGAAAAAATTGGTTGGGGTTTTACCAGCCCCAGCATCCTCTTCCGTAGCTGCGTGGAGAGTAGCTGTATCGATAGCCGTTTCCGAAGTTTTCTTCCATGAACTCTGTCATCTTATCGAACCACTCTTGAGTTTGAACCTCATCTACGTGATCTTGGATGTATGCTCTCATGTCGTTGAACCACTCTTCGTCTTGAATTTCTTGTGGAACAGAATCTAAATGATCGTCCATATGTTCAACCATTTCGTCCCACCAATCTCCATCAGTTGCCTGGTTTACATAGTTCCAGCGATCTTCCATATGTTCCCGCATTTCATCCCACCATTCCTCTTCCGAAATGGGGGTTGAATATCGAGTCTGATCCCTATAGTACGGAGAAACAGCAAAACTGTGGGCAAGAACAACACCAACAGTTGCTACAGCCAATATCGCAATCGTTGTTGCCAATATGATTATTTTCAAGTTTTTCATTTATTTATCACCAACTATAACACCGTTATTGGACCCTTAAGTAGGTTCGGTGAAACAAAAATGAAACAAAATTGAAACAGTTTTTAAGCCATTTTTGGCCTATTTTTCTTCAAAAGACTCTAAACCCGCTTTAACCAGGAATGGAACAAGAACCAAAATATTCCTTTTTAGATCAGAAACTGAACAAAACAACACCACCGAAATGAAAACTAATGTATCTTTATCGGTAAAAGAATATTTAGTTTAACAGATAAGCTGTCTGTAAACCTAATTCTTAATTAAAAATTTAGTTTCTTAATTATTTCTTCGATTTTGTGCGCGTATGCAGAGTTATTTTTTAGATAGAGTGACCCGCTCTGACAAAACAGCACTTAAACGTTTAATATAATATCCTTATAAGTGAGAAAGCACATAATAACTTATAGGAATAAACAATTAGGAGGATTATTAATTTGAAAAATATTGTAGAAACTGCTATCGATGCTGGTTCATTCAATACTCTCGTTACTGCGGTTAAAGCTGCAGATCTTGTAAAAACTCTAAGTAGTCCTGGGCCATTCACTGTTTTTGCTCCAACCGACGAAGCTTTCGCTAAACTCCCCGCAGGAACAATTGACGCATTATTAAAAGACAAACCAAAACTTACATCAATTCTCACGTACCATGTAGTATCAGGAAAAGTTATGGCAGATGATGTTAAAACATTAAGTTCAGCGGTTACTGTCCAAGGACAGGAATTAAGTATCGATGCAAAAAGATGGCATCTTCACAGAAACGTGAAAGTCAATGGAGCTAATGTAACAAAAACTGACATTGAATGCTCAAACGGTGTCATTCACGTAATCGATAAGGTTCTCATGCCAAAATAACCTTACACTTTGGATCATAAACAGAGGTGAAAATTTAAAATGAAACCTGGACACGAAAACCATTTATGCAAAATGGTCGTTGGAGATCAAGCCGACATTGAAACACTTAAACCATTAGTTAGAAATGCAAAATATATCTGTGCTACATGTGGAAGAGCAGCTGCGAAAGCAGAAAATCTCTGCAATCCGATGCCTCTCTAAACTGTATTGAAATAAACTTGCGAATTTAACTCGCGAGATCCCTTTTTTCTATAAATACATACAAGCTTTAAACAAAATAAAAATCCAAAATTGTCAGAGAATTACATAAAAAGTAAAATTTTATCCCCACAAATAATTTTATATGCTTGTTTACTTTCTCTTTAATTCTTGACCAATCTTAAAGCGTACGTGTAAACTAAAAACTAAATCTATAACTTAGCTGTATCTTGTTAAATTGTGTCGAAGATCTGCTTTTAGTGCATTGCTCAAATTGTGAAATCTGTTAAAGAAACAATAATAGAGTTTTCAAACAAAGATATCTAAAGAGTAGAGAATAAAGGCTATCGATTGGAAGAATTTAAAAAAATTACCACACATAGTAAACGAATTGTTGGATTATTTAACCAAACCAAGAATTATGCGAGTGGATGGAATTCCAAGCAAAAAAGAAAAATGCAGGCTTTCCACAAAGGATTACGCATAGGATATAGACGAAAGTTGGGATACGTGATAAATGGACGGTTTCTTAAGAAAGACTACAACAGGAAATCTTGGAATTCATGAAACTTTAATACTCTATTGTCTCTAAACCGTAATGTTCACTTAGGCATATATTGATGCTGAGTAGTTTTGACAACACATATTGTTAAGTTCAATCTTTAATGTTATTCTTCTCTTCGAGTTGAAGCTATCTTCCTGTTAAATAGAATATAAGTTTCTGTTGTGAATGATACTTTGAATCCTTGATCTGATAAATCGTTTAATCTTTCATTGAACTTTGTCCATGTTTCTTTATCACTAGTTTCTGGCACTTTCTCTATTTGGATAGTTTTAGATTTTATATTCAACTTTTCACCTCCCAATCATTATTTTAATAATTATTTGTTTTCCAGCGATTAAGTGAACATTGCTGCCAACAGTAACGGGTAAACTTGTACATGCAAGATCCGCATTCAACACCACTAAATCTATTTGACCTACTTATTCTATATTTGTTTCTGTACAAAAGAAAAAACCCAAATGACGTCTCGAAAGGAAAGTTATGGCGTAGTTCACGCGCATCTCTGAAAAAATGCTCGTATTATTTTTCCTCTTTTGAGTTTGAATCTATTTTTCTTCGGAAATCCATGCTTTTATGGCTTCTTCAACAGCCCTAGTTAGGTCCCCTTTTTTACCTCCAAATCGCTCGACTGTCTTGAACCTTAGGTCTTTTTCCAATTCATCAGAAATTGTTACGCTTATTCTACCCATTTCAATTACCAACTACACCAATTTTTATTATTTTGTTTTTTGCAAGCCCAAAAGGCTAAGTGTTTTTCCAATAATTAAATTGCCTTAAGCTGATAGCCTGTTTTGTTTTCATAATCATTTTATTCAACTTACTTTGCTTAACCACATATGCTATTACATACTTATGCTCTTATAAGGATACTGGCTTAAATGTTTAATTTCTAAATAGCATTATCTAGAAAAAATTGCTAAAAACAGTAAGCACACACTCAAATAAATCAACAATATTAGTGACCCTTAATATTAAACAGGAGCAACTAAACTAAGTCAGACTGTAAAGGATTAGCAGAAAATGTTTGAAGAATTAGGAGTAATAAGCAATTTATTGATTCTTATTATTGCCTTTTTTGCCCTAAACCAAACTAGCAACTTGACGATTAAGCACTCAGTGAGAATTGCTGGAGCTACAGGCTTGGGAAAAGCAACTGTGGGTTTCATTCTTGTAGCTTTTTCAACATCGTTACCCGAACTGTTTGTTGCCATATTCGCAATAATGGAGCCAGAAAATGTGGGCATATCCATTGGAAATGTTCTAGGCTCAAACATAACAAACATATGTCTAGTGCTTGGAATAATCTTTGTACTTATAGCCTTAAAATACTCAGGCAACGCCAAGTTTATCCCAGCAATGGTGAAAGAGGAAACACGAGGATTACATTTCGCATTACTGGTTGCTTCCGTTATTCCGTTAGCTTTACTTTACATAGGGTCTGCAAGACAAATTATTGGTATTAGTCTACTACTGGTTTTCATTTACAACATTTATCGGCTATCTAAAACAAGAAATTCTATCGCGGGACCATCTCTTGAAGGCGAAAATAACAAACTAAAAAAATACATACTAATGGCCGTTTTAGGTTCAGCAGGGGTTGTTGCAAGTTCCTTTTTTATTGTTGAGACCGCTCCATATCTAGCCACAGCAGTGGGAGTTCCTAAAGTTGTTATCGGTGCAACCATAGTTGCTATTGGAACAAGCTTACCTGAATTAGTCACTAGTATTGACTCCATAAAAAAAGACCATGCCGACCTTGCACTAGGCAACATCGTGGGTAGTTGTTTTATGAATGTGACCCTAATTTTAGGCGTAACATTGGTAGCCGCACCTTTCAGTGTTGAAATCGCTATTTTTTCTAAATTAATCATATTCTCATTAATTGCTAACCTTTTCTTGTCATATTTCTTATCAAATGAAAAAATCGGTTGGCAAGAAGGAGCAATTTTTCTCTTTATATACTGTTTGTTTTTGGTCACTAGTGTTAGTGGCGGATAAAATAAACCACATTCAGGTTAACAAAGGCTATATTTGGTAGGTTGACGCATGCGCCATGAATTCTATTCTTTGGCTGGACATTATGTTTGCCTGTTTAAATTTCACTCCTATGGAAATTCTCATTTTTCTTGTTTCCAGATATTATTTTTGATATTAAAAAATTTAAACCAATACAATTATTCGCGCTCGCAGGTAGTTCTGAATCTATGAGCGGATATTCTCTTGTTTCATCTTCTTCTTTCTTTATTGGTTTATTACAGTAAGGACAATCCTTTGGCAGTTCCGCACCTAAGTCCCATTGAGACTGGGCAAGGCTAATGTTATTCTTACATTTTGGACATTTTTTATTAACCAAATTTTTATTCCTCCTTAAAATATTGAATCGAATTTAGCTAATTAAGCTGGGTACACATAATATGTTCCTTAAGGTATTTATTTGAGTCGTTTTAAGGGAACTCAGTGTGGGGCTCACAAAAAAATTAACACCAAAAAAAGAGGTGTGTTCAGTTAACTATTTCTAGATAATGGGAACAAAACAAATCTGCGTGTGGATTCATTGGATGTTCTGATTTATTCAGAAATTGGTTTAACTTTAACGGCTCTCGGTCCTTTATTTCCCGCCGTTACTTCAAACTCTACTTTTTCTCCTGCTGTAAGGCTGTTTTTGCCCTCAATATCAGAGTTATGAACAAAGATGTCTTTTCCATCTTCGCCTTTAATGAACCCGAAACCTCTATAGTCGAGCCATCTCTCCACTGTACCATTTACCATGTATTTCACCTCTTTGTTCGTGTAGCTTTACATTCTTCTCGGACTATATAACACTTGTATAATCTAATCAAAAACTATTTTTTCACTTTAGTTAGGTCTTTTGCAGCTTCAAAATAATCTTTTTGAAAGTCTCTTCTAATCTGATATCTTACCATTCTATCGTAATTGCAGATGTCCTACTTTTCATTCATCACAATTACTGAAGGGTTCCCAGAAATTTCAAGCTTAGTTAAAGCAACAACTAGGTTCTTTGTGAAAGTTGCTATCCCACATTCTCGCGGAGGATAGCTACTTACGTAAGAGACCTTATTTATCACAATAACAATAAGCTAATTTGTATCCATAATTTATCAGAATTTCTCTCATTTTCTCAAAAAAGAAAAATCAGCAACTTGTCCTATAATAAATTACTTAAAATCAACTTTAAAAAAGCAAATCTACAATTAATGGCTTACGGTTTAAACAAGAGATCGTGTTGAAAATTGACAAGTGCATTAATTTATTTCTGATTTTTTCCATTTTTTTATTGCTTTTCCATTTCTTGAGTTTCAGTGAGATATTAGTTACAGTCTAAAGCTTCAAATCATCGTTCACGTTCTGTAATACTGAAACCAGCCTCCCCTCTTGAAGGCGAAATAAGTGCGTATCTTCTTTCGGATGAGCTAAATATAGTGCACATATGCAACTTTATTCTTTTAATGCTTAAATTGAGCTATGAGAATAATTGTACTGAAAGGGGTTTTTTATGGTTAAAAGTGTCAAAGATGTTTTTTCAAAAGTTTTCTTAAAAGTTCATGAAAATGATACACTTTCTTCTTGTTTGTCACTTTTCAAAAAAGAGACTCCACCTGTTTTAGCAGTAATAGATAGTAAAGGTAATTATAAGGGGATAATTTCTCGCAAATGGATAATCCGATACAGTTTTGATTCATCAAAAACTAAAGTTAAAACTTTGATGCGATCAGCACCTTCTGTTACCCTGCATGATTCTCTTGAAAAAGCCGCTAAGTTGATGATTGAAAGCGAGATTAGGCAACTTCCAGTCTACAGTGGAAAAAAACTCTTGGGTTTTGTTACAGACGATGAGGTTATCCATGGAGCCGTAATGGAGAGCTGGGGAAATACACGTGTAGAGGAGATAATGACTAAGAAACCGTTTGTTATAGAAGAAGACGAATCAGTAGGGTCTATTCTGAGCCTCTTTAGAGAAGAGGGAATCTCTCATGTTCCAATAGTCAGAGATGGAAAACTTGTGGGAATCGTTAGCATTTTTGATATTATTAGCAACATCTTTCAACCAAGACAGAGTCAAAAAAGAGGTGAACTAGTAGGCGAAAAAGTTCCTGTCCTAAATATGCCAGCTAAAGGCATAATGAAACGGGCGATCACTGTTTTGCCTGAAACCAAACTTCCAGAAGCTGAGAATCAAATGCACAAATTTGACATTTCCTCTTTGGTAGTCGTCAGCAAAGGAAGACCTGTCGGCATATTAACTAAACGAGATTTTCTTGAACCTTTAGCTCAAATGGAAAAACCAGAAAGAAAGCTTATGATACAGTTTTCAATTAAAGACGTTGAAATTGATGAAATTCAAAAGGGCTATATTATTGGAGATTTCGAATCTTTTACTCACAGATACGGAGAAACATTAGAGTCTGGAACACTATTCGTTTACATGAAGACACATGGTACAAACTTCAAGGGTGATCAGTTGATTCACTGTCGACTGCAATTCAGAACTAGGAAGGGCTCGTTTTTCAGTTCAAGCGAAGGTTGGGGTGTTGAACAGACTTTCAGGTTAGCTTTAGATAGACTTGAGGGCCAAATAGTTAAAAACACAGAATTAGCACATGACCGTGAATTTGCAAAGGATTATTTGAAGCGAAGATTTCCATTAACATAAATGTGTCGAGTGGTGTAAACTGACAAATCGGACAATATTTTCCCGCTATTAATCAGAACTAGACCTAAACACGGTAGTAGTATTGAATTTTTTCAGTATAAAGGTAAAACGTATCTTTTAGATCATATTTTCATTTTCTCACATTATATGAAAGTGAATTTGGTAAAAATTATCCAACTATTAACGTTTCAGTTATTAGAAACAAGATGGCAATAGATTAAAAACGTGTTATAACTGCATAAATAGAATAACTGACCAAAATGTTTCAAATTGATTCAAACATTCAGCAAAAAACCTGAGAATATACTGGAAAACCGGAAATACATCGATTGCTTGTCAGTAATATTAGCTGCTTACGAGCTGAATGAATTGCCTTTCAAGATATCAAGTGAAACCATAAAGAAGTTGCGTAAGACTTTTGTTCAAATGTGCAACGATTTAAATCCCAAAACAAAACAAAAGCAACTTGCAGAATATTATTTCAAGATAAGGAGTAGAAATTCTTCACTGCAATAAAAATACAAGTGCAGTGAAACCTGAGCAAATAACAACAAAAAACGTTCGTATATTCCGTTCGATATCAGTATTTTAGGTTATTCTTCCCGTCTAGTTACGATTCTCTTTCGTCTAAAAAATCAATCGGATCTATGGCTGGTGAAGATTTAGCAACATTTTGATCTAAATTATTCAGTATTTTAATTATCTCTTCGATTTTGTTTTCCATGTTAGCTATTTTCAGTGGCATTAGGAGTCTTTGTTTTGCTAAGTCTTTACCAATATACTCCTCATGCGGTATTTTTTCTGGTGGGCTATTATCTATTGATCCTATGTTTTCTATGATTGTTGTTCCATATTTTATTAGTTGTTTTGCTTCTTGGCTGTAGAATCTGGTTATGGGTTGGTGTAGTGGTGTTGCGTTGTCGTTTAGGGTTATGTTGAATCTGTTTTCTAGGATCATTCGTACTCGTTCTATTATTCTTCCTGAGAGCAATAGTAATTCGTCTACATCAAAAACTCGAAACCTACCAGGATGAATAATAAGGCTCCTAGAATTACGAACAAATCAAAGGTATATTAATTCTAAACTTGAAAGAAATATTGAATAGATTTTGGAGACAAAAAGTGATGGATAAGTTTCAAAGATTAGTACATGAGATTATAGATTATGTTGAGTATTCAATAAGAACTGTTCATCCAGAAATAGATACCCTTGCAACAAGTTTGAAAGGCAATACTTTGGTTTATGGAGAAAATTACTATAACCTAGAAAATTAAATCTCAAAAATAATTTCTTATAGTAGATAGAAAACAAAAAACTGCTTAGAAAATTCATAGGCGACTTCTTTTAAACTAAAAAAAGAAAAAATTACACTCGCCACATTAGGACAGCGCCTAAATTTTTAGAAAGGAATCGAGACTTTTTATTCCTCGTCTTCATCTTCAAAGTCTTCGTCGTCCCAATCTTCGTCTTCTTCAAACATCAAAATAGTTCACCTCTACTATTCTACGCTACAACAAGAATAATTAGGTATAGATAGAAAAAACAAGGTATTTTTAGGGTAGAAAAAGTAAAAAACCCCTAATTATTCTTCAATTTTAGGCTTATAAACAAAATTTGTATTAAGAGGTTACAGTTATACAGACTCAAATAGGAGCAAACAAATAGGACTAGTTAGGGGAAAAATTTTACTCTAAAACCAATTTCTAGATTTAGATGATGCACACACGCATTCTGTATCCAAACAACAAAACCATTTTTTCCTAAAAGATTTAATTCTCAACCTTGAATGCTTTAATACAGTTAGTATTGAATTTAATCTATCGCTTTGAGGAATTTATTCAATATGTCACCTTGGCGGTTTTGTTAACTTTTTTCGGTTGTTTTATTTTGTTAAACTTTTGAATAACCATTAATTTGCCTCTTTTACGGATTCTTAATTGAAGTTCACCTTTGAAGGATGTAACATAGGCATTTTCAATTTGTATTAGATCTCCGGGAGCTATTGTTTCTATTTGTTGATTCCATAAAGGAAATTGAATAAATCCAGTTTCATCGGATAATTTTGCGTTTGCTACAGTCTTTTCTTCTCCAAATCTACCATAAACAGTATTCGATTTTGATATTTTAGTTACCTTTCCCGTCAATTTAATGCCTTTCATACCAATTCTTAATTCTTTGATTGAAGGATTTTCAACATTAACTTTAGCCATTATTTTTGGTCGTAAATTTTTTTCGGAAATAAAATTTTTTATAGGATTGGTTTCTTGAAGGATATGATTTGGTACATGAAGTTGGGCAACTACATTAAAATCTTCAGTTATAAGAAAAATAGAATAATCCCTTGTTTTTAGTCGACATTCAATTGATAGACATTCACATTTAGATTCTTGCCATTGCCAAGCTTCAACAAAGCTGC
>JARRMA010000084.1:0-6215 GCA_037386505.1 Candidatus Bathyarchaeota archaeon | reverse complement strand
AAGAAAAAAATTATGATCATAACGCTTGGCTTGCTCAGTATATGGCGGTAGCTTAAACCAATATAGAAGAGCATGGCATTATTTAATCAATTCACTGAACAAATTGCTAAAGTTTGGAATCGGTTGAAAGTGTGGCAAGAGGAAAAAAGTAGACTCAAATATAAAATTGGGGGATTTGAGAATTTTCAGAAACTGGTTTTAGAACATTCAGATGAAGTGATTTTAGATTTTATAAATGATGCAAGATGACAACTAAAAGAAAAACGTAGTTAGATAACCACTAGTTATTGAGTTGGCTAGTTTGGTCTTGTTGATTCCAAAGGAAAATTGGGACATCAATATTATATTGTATACTATAGTGCGCACACACAAACTAACACTTCAAATATTATGAAAAGACTGGAGATGAGCAACATTTTCGTGTTATAGTATTTTGTACTTTCAGGCCTTTTTGGTGGGGTCGCGCGCACAGATTTTTACAGGAGACCACTTAGGATATAAACCATCCCACACTTCTTTTTTTGAACTTTAAAAAACCTATTTTAAAAAGTGGCTTTGTTGAGGTATTTCGGTCAAAAGTCAGTCAAAAGTGGTGATAATCCACGTTAATTAATTTTCCCGCAAAACTCCTTTTTTTAGAAGCTAGCCACTCCTTTTTTCGTTGAGTAATCATACCATTTTAGAATCTCTCGAATAGCTTCAGATGAGCATTTATTTTTGGAAAGAAGTTTTTCACAATCATCAAGATTTTTCAGTTCTTCCGTGTTTCTTACCCACCGATTTAGTATATTAGAGTTATTGATTTTTAGTTTATAACGTATATTACGATTTTTGATATATTAGGTAAAAATTTAGAATTCCACCCAAACCATAATGGAATATTTCCAATGGTTATCTGGTAAAACTCTCCATCGTTTAAAGAAATAGTCTGCTTACGGTTATATCCACTTTAAATGTGGTGGGTCGTAGGAACTTGGACAATTGGTCTTGGAGTTAATAACAACTTATCTATTTAGGTAAAAAAGGGGAAAGTTATGCTGCTTGTTTCAGAAGCTCGTCTTTCATAAGTTCGAACATTCTATTTTCTTTTAGATAATAGAGTCTGGCATAAGCAACTTTTCTTCTAAAATCTGGATCATTAGCGAGTGACTGCAGAAATTTCCTTATTTCTGTATTTGCCATAAGACTGTAGCAAGCGTGACAAATGCTGTCTTTAATGTATTTGGTAAGAAGGTGTTTACCTAATCCAGCCTCCTTGACTTTTGAAACGAGTTTCCTAGGACCCCAAATTCTAATTGCATGATAGATTGGGTTAATCTCTGACCTCTCTAGAATTTCTTCCAGAGATGCATTGTTTAAATTGCCTAATAACAATGGATGTGCAAATTTTATGTCAATCACTGGCCCTATGCACCCTAGGACATTGCCATTGGGAAAAATTATGGGAGCGCTACCTGCAGAACATGCAGAAACTGGTGGTTCATCTGAAGTAACATATTTTGGATTATGTATATTTAGAGCACGTCCAACCGGAAATACGATTGCAGTCTTTATTTTATCAGGTTCCGTGATTTTCTGCAGTTTTTTAATCATGTGTTTATATTCATTATCATTTTGGTTTTCCGTGCAAACTCCAATCTGAAAAGGTATATCAAGCTCTTTTGCAGCGTTGATTGCGTTTCTTACCCGTTGAAAGGGAATATTTTTTTGATGATAAACATCTGCGCTGATTGCTAGCATTTTAATAGAAGGAAGTTCTGTCAATATTTCGTTAGCTTTCTGTGGAGTTAGAGCCAAGAAGGCATTAGTTACCGCTGAAACAATTAGTCCGTTATCTTCTCCGTAAGAAGATATGGCTTTGAGCTTTTCTATGTCATAAAATGGTTCTCCGCCTGTTAACGAAAGAACCTTGATGTATCCGTTTCGGTAATCTGCTATCTGCTTTATCCAGTTAAAGGCGTCATCTAATCGTGTTTCTTCTTTTCGGTCTGGTCCAGCCTCAATAATACAGTGTGGACAGGCCACTTGACATTTGTAAGTTACAATTAATCCAATGTTACGCAGGTAGGGCATTTCAGGCAAGTTTTCACTCATAGTTTTCTTTATCTCCAAATATGGTTTTCAAAAAAGGGAAGATGGGTGGGAATTGAGTTGTATAATCATGAATCTTAGAACTGTTTCAAGTTCTTTGGAACAAGCATGATGTCATATTCTTCTCTAAATTGCTGAAGGATTTCTGGCTTGAGTAGAACTTCTGGAATTGGGATTCCTATTAACCAAGGCCACCTAACCACCACTCTTACGTCCCTTTTGAACTCTTTGAGCAAATCCACGGGTATTTTTATTGCAACATCGCTTATCGCTGGTCTTTCCATCCTTAAAACCACCTCCAATATGTATTACGAATCAATACTTACGATTCACTAAATATAAGATTTGTTGTTGACAAGAACAACACAAAAACACTTCAGCAAAAAAATAAGGTACACCATAAATTCTTAATTTTTGGGTTGGGGTTTAATTTTAAGCCCCAATGCTAAAGGATTGAGGTTTACACGTTCAGTTAATGTTGAAGGGTGAATTGATTTTTGCTTATTGATTCCAGCTGGTTTTGTATTCATGTCGAACAAGACGACAATAATCTTTATTAAGACTCAATATGCTAGATACTGTTGGTTTGTGAAATGAAGGGAATGCTCAAAATTGGAAGTTCAGTAATGTTGCTAACTCTCATAGTCTCTATGTCTTTGGTATTAACTGTGGGCGCTCAGGGAAATAATAATCCAAACAAACTTCACGGTTCACCGGTCTATGTCCTCAATATTCTAGGAAAAAAATCTGACTGGAATGGAGGAGGCGACTACAACAATCCTGACAGGCACACAATTTTTGTTCCTGAGAATACAACAGAATGGTACGAACAATCAGGAATAACTTCAGGAGAATACGGCAATCTCACCGCTGATGGTTCAATTCTTTTATGGATGACAAGTGGACCTGAATTTTCTGTGTTAGACGGAAATGCTTTTGATGATGGAAATGCCAGTCTCCAGATAGAAAACGGGAAATACTACGTTTATGTTGCGGCACTCGCAAAACCCGGTGGTAACAGTACATTAGATGGGTGGTATTATGACAACGAAGGTTCTGCATGCTACAGATTGGGTGAAATCAAAAGAATCCCCAGAGAAAAAGGACAGCCTGGTTGGGTAATGACCACCGATTTATTCTATATAACTTGGGATCAACTCCTCTCATTATACCCTGGATTAACTGCAGACGAAATAGCAGCTCAATTTGGAATTGAAATTGGACAATCAATATGGATCTTCGATTTCCTGCAAGTCCTACAAGACGGCTATGATACAGATTACTACTTCTGGAAACTAGACAACAATGGAAACAAACACATTCAACTAAGATTCTACAAGTAACCTTCCCTCCCTTTTTTTGTGAGGCATTTGCAATTTCTGAGGAAATTGACAAAATATTGAATTCTATGAGAAATAAACGAACAAATCTTTCTTGGTACTAGTTTGTTTTTTGTGTTGTTTTGGAGATTATATTCAGCAAAAAATGATTCCTAGTTAATAAAAGTTTCAGAAGTTAAAAAGTGGTCTGAATCATACTAATTGCTGCTACAATAACGTATTTCAGCCCCACACTGGAGATATCCCACGATGACTCCCGCGATTCCCCCTTTTTAAAAAATTAAGATTTTGATCCCACCCAAATGAAGTGGGTATAAGATTTATTTCTTCTAAAGTTGCTGGGATTCTAGTATTTGATAAGGTCTAATATTGGATACTACGACCTTAAATAGGCCTATCACAACAATTTAATCAGATAACTTGTTGTTATTCAAGATTTAATGAGAAAATAGGAAATGGTGTGAGGTTAATGGCATATTTAACTCAAACTCAAGGTGGGCAACCAGTTCTAATTCTAAAAGAAGGAACTTCACGAAACAGAGGAAAAGAGGCGCAGAAAAACAATATTATGGCAGCTAAAATTATTGCAGAAGCAATAAGATCCACTCTCGGGCCACGCGGTATGGACAAAATGATCGTGGATAGCTTAGGAGACATAACCATAACTAACGACGGAGCTGCAATACTTGATGAGATAGATGTTCAACATCCGGCAGCAAAAATGATTGTCGAAGTCGCCAAAACCCAAGATGACATGGTTGGAGATGGAACAACAACTGCAGTAGTTCTGGCAGGAGAACTGCTAAAAACTGCTGAAGATCTGCTAGAGCAAAATATCCATCCAACATTGATCGTGGAAGGCTACCGGAAAGCAGCTCAAAAAGCGTTAGAAGTCTTGGATAAAATCAGTCAGACTGTGGATTTAGACGATAAAGAGACACTAAAGAAAGTTGCTAAAACAGCAATGGGTAGCAAGGCTGTAGGGATAGCTAAAGAACACTTTGCAGACATCGCAGTTAATGCAATTGAGCAAATTGCTGAAAAACAAGGAGAAAAATGGGTTGTTGACATTGATAACGTCCAGATAGTAAAGAAAGAGGGAGAAAGCCTTCAGGACACCCGCCTCGTAAATGGGATAATATTGGACAAAGAAATTGTTCACTCGAATATGCCCAAAAGTGTGAAAGAAGCACAGATTGTCCTCGTAGATGTAGCGCTAGAAGTTAAAAAAACTGAAGTCAGCGCGCAGATTAGAATTAATGATCCGTCTCAAATATCTGGTTTCTTAGATAAAGAAACTAGCATGCTCAAGAATATGGTTGAAAAAATCAAGAAAACAAAAGCAAATGTTTTGATTTGCCAGAAGGGAATAGACGATATGGCTCAGCATCTTCTAGCTAAGGAAGGCATAATGGCAGTTAGGCGCACAAAAAAGTCTGACATGGAAAAGCTCTCTAGAGCAACATCTGGAAAAGTAATAACAAACTTAGATGACCTTAAACCAGAAGATTTAGGTTATGCTGAACTTGTGGAGGAACGAAAAATTGGTGACGATCAAATGCTCTTTGTGGAAGGCTGCAAGAACCCCAAATCTGTTTCCATTTTGATACGAGCAGGTTTAGAGAGAATGGTAGATGAGGCTGAACGAATTATGCATGATATTTTATCAGTGATTGCTGATATGTACAAGAAAAACAAGGTAGTTGCTGGCGGTGGAGCCACAGAAACTGAGGTCGCTAAACAACTACGAGAATATTCAAATCAAATCGGCGGCAGAGAACAGCTTGCAGTTGAGGCATTCGCGAAATCTTTAGAAATAATTCCTAAAACATTGGCTGAGAATGCCGGTTTAGAACAAATCGACATTCTTGTCAGTCTGAGAGTAATTGAACCTCTAAGTGTAAAGGAGCAAGCCATAAAATCAGCTTCAGAAGCATCTACCATGATTCTAAGAATTGACGATGTAATATCGGGAGGAAAAACAAAAACTTCTGCCGGTCCAAGCGGCGCACCTCCAGAATATTAGGCTTAGCACGCATGAAATTTGGTTTCAAAACAAAATGGCATAAATAAAAATGCTACCTTGATGATGCGAACAGATTAGCCGAAACACTAATTTTTCTTATGTTTTGCAGGAAGGGAAACATTCTTCTTTTGTTTCTTTTGCATCTTCTTAGCCCTCTGCAGTTTTCTATGCTGTTCTCGACCCGCTGCCTTCTCTTTCTTACTTTTCTTAGGCAAAATAAACTCCCAATCTAAATCAAAATAATGACCGCCCTTAAACTTTACTAAACAAGAATCCTGAGAAACATAAAAACACAGATCATCAAACTAAAACCAAAATGTGCAAAATTATAAGCAACTATACGATTGCAATTGATGAATTAGTGATTTGAAGAAACTAGTTTTGTCTTAGAATTGGAGGTGCAAAATGTTTGTCTTATGGTTAGACCAAGAGAAATGCACAACGCAGTCTGCGCAGAATGCGGACAAGAATGTCAAGTTACATTCAAACCTGACCAAAATAGACCTGTATACTGCAGAGAATGTTACGCTAAAAAACGACCAGCACGACGTAGGTATTAGGCTAGCAATCTAGTTTATGTTCCAAAAAAGTGATCTTTTTTAACTGAGCCAGCAGAATTTAGTCTTTTTGCATTAACATGGACGCATCTAGTACCAATAGAATCGGATACAATTAGAGGGTCTCCTACAACAAAATAAATATGCAAAAAAATGAACACCTGCTACTTGTTAATCGCTTCTTTTCACAGGTGTTCAAAA
>JARRMA010000083.1:0-5437 GCA_037386505.1 Candidatus Bathyarchaeota archaeon | reverse complement strand
CTCCAGTTACTGAAGAGTTGAAGGAACGTAAAGAACTCTTAACAATGAGAGTTGATGTTCTAGCTAAACAAGATGATCGGCTTAGGACCCAAGTGAAGGATCTACAGGAGAAACTGCAACAAGACTTGCGTCCATTATCAGGTTCTCCTTAGGGTGAACCTTGGTTTGGAAGAGAATGGAATAACTGAACTGACTATTGATCAACTTGAGATACTATGTGAATCCACAGAACAGGTAACCCGAGATTACATACTATCTCAGATTCCTGTTAGTAAAATCTCTGATTTTGATATTACGATTGAAGCTGAAGGAACAAAACCAGTAAACATGAACGTTGAGGTGTTCATCGTTTTATCTCCTATTATGAAAGATTATAATGTTGAAGAACTTACGAAAGAAGCTACAAATCGAGCTTTCATTCACATAGAGGAATATTTTAGGGAACTTAAGTGTATATCCAAGAAATAATTACCCTTATTGACAAACTTGATTTAAAGTTAGCAACTTTGTTATGCCATAATAATGCTGATCCAGATGCAATAGGTGCTTCATTCGCACTTTCTGAATTATTAAAACGGCTTAGGCCAAACTTAGAAACTGAAATTGCAATTGCTTCTGGACCCAGCAAACTTTCTAAACAAATTATGGTTATATTGCCAATAGAATTTACTGTTCAACCTCGTATTGAAGAAGCTGGCATGCTCGTTTTGGTGGACACAAACACTATTCAACAGTTGGATGAATGGGGTAAAAGAATTAATTCAGATCAAATTTTGGTTTTAGTTGATCATCATGCGAGGCACTCAGAAACCGAAAACTTAGCGACTATAAGTATTGTGGATGAAGAAAGTTCCTCAACATGTGAGCTTGTTTATAATCTTTTCAAAGAAGCAGAAATTAAACCTTCGTTAGAGGCAGCAAAAGCAATTTTTCTTGGAATCGCTTTTGATACAAGACATTTCATAATAGCCAAATCATCAACATTTAAAGTAATTTCTGAACTCATAGATATTGGGGTTGACGTTCAAGAACTCCTTCCAATTCTGTCGATGCCAATGGATTATTCAGAACGTGTTGCCAGATTAACAGCTAGTTCAAGAATTAAAATTTTAAAGAAAAATGATTGGTTGATAGCTTTTTCCAATGTCAGTTCATATCAAGCATCCGCTGCAAGAGCTCTGATTTCTCTCGGAGCTCATGTTGCTATTGTAGCTGGAAAGAAAAATGGTAGAATTCAAATTAGTTTTCGATCAACTAATGAATTCTATGTTAAAACTGGAATCCATTTAGGTACTGAGTTGGCAAAACCTGCAGGTGATTTTTTAGGTGGAATGGGTGGAGGACATGCACTTTCAGCGGGTGCAAATGGAGTTGGGGATATTAAATCTTGTTTAAATTTTTGTTCAAAATTAATTAGAAATAAAATAAATTAACCTGTTTTTGAGTAGCTACTCTTAAATGGAATAAACAAATTGCTGTAAGCTGGCTGATAAAACATTGGCTTTAATTGAGACCAAAGATTTGACGTACTCTTATCCCGGAGCAACTAGGTCATCAATTAATGATGTATCACTATCTATCAACAAAGGAGATTTTGTTATCTTAACCGGGCCCAGTGGCTGTGGAAAGACCACTTTATGTCGTTGCTTTAATGGTCTAATACCACATTTTTACAATGGTACTCTTGAAGGAGAAATAGTAGTTGCAGGTTTAAATGTTATTGACCAAAAGATTCAGGATTTTGCCCGTCATGTTGGTCTTGTTTTCCAGAATCCAGAAAATCAATTATTTGCATTGTCTGTTGAAAAGGATGTTGCATTTGGTTTAGAAAACTTTGCTATGCCAAGAGACGAAATGAGAAATCGTGTGGATTGGGCACTTCAAACAGCTGGAATATCAGAGCTTGCTGATAGAGCACCTGATGAGCTTTCTGGGGGTCAGCAACAAAGAGTAGCAATAGCATCAGTGTTAGCCATGCAACCTGAGATCATGATATTAGATGAGCCCACATCTTTTCTTGATCCTTTGGGGGCTCAAAAAATATTTAATGTTATCAACGAACTTAACAAAAAATTGGGAATAACAATCATTTTGGTTGAACATCGCTTAGATCTAGCAGCCAAATATGCAAATCGCGTAATTGTTATGAATAATGGCACAGTTTCATTAAGTGGTAGTCCACGGGAAATTTTTACTTCTCAAGAAGCTGATCTAATAGGTGTCGGAATTCCAAAAGCAACAATATTGTATCAAAATCTCAAAAAACATGGAATTCTATTGAGGGAAGTTCCAGTAACTCCAGAGGAAGCAGCGAAATTTCTTCGAGAGGTTTTAAATAATGATTGAAGTCAAAAACCTTCATTTCACTTATTCCACTGGTATAGAGGCAATTAAGGGTATTAACCTAACAATTGATGACGGAGAATTCTTGGCTGTAATGGGACAAAATGGAGCAGGAAAAACTACTTTGGTTAAACATTTCAATGGGCTACTAAAACCAACCATTGGAGAAGTTCTAGTTGATGGAATAAATACTCGAGATGTAAGTGTAGCAAAATTGTCACGAAATGTGGGATTTGTTTTCCAGAATCCTGATCATCAACTTTTTAGCGAAACCGTAGAAGATGAGATTTCCTTTGCTCTTAGAAATTTTGGCTTTGAAGAAAAGATTATAGAAAAGCAGGTAGATTGGGCTCTTAATTTGCTGGATATTCTTCAATATAAGAAAACTTCTCCATTCATGCTTAGTGGAGGAGAAAGAAAGCGAGTTGCTTTAGCTTCAATTTTAGCATGGGATCCCAAAATAGTTATTCTTGATGAACCAACCATTGGTCAAGATCATCAACAAAAAGAAAAATTACAACAATTTATTTTGCAACTTAACTCCCAAAAGAAAACTGTGGTTATTGTAACTCATGATGTGGAATTTGTAGCTGAATGCAATCCACGAGTATTAATAATGAATCAAGGAAAAATTTTAGCTGAAGGAATCGCTGAAAAAGTTTTAACAGATCCCAAATTGGTTGCACAAGCCTCAATAGTTCCCCCTCAAATAACTCAGATTTTTTTGAAATTAGCCGATCTAGGGTTACCTACTGATATTATAGATGTTCATGATGCAACCAATATTCTATTAAATATCTTGAGGAATAAATCTTGAGCGTATTTGAAGGGTTCAAGTTCAGAAAAGTTACTTCAATTGTTCACAATTTAGACCCAAGAATAAAATTCTTTTTTGTTACTGTTTTGTTCATAATGGCAATATTGTTTACCACACTTCCAGCATTGTTGGTATTGTTTTTTCTTCCTTTACCATTTGTCTTTGTTGCAAAGGTTAATCGACAATGGTTACGTTCTCTACGAGGAGCTTTGTTCCTGGCAATTTTCATATTTGCCACTAACTTCATTATTGGTTATTTTTATCCTACCCAATCTTCAGAAATAATTGGATCTGTTGATACTCCTACTGAATATTTAATTCTTTTAGAAAAATCTACAGCTATGACCTTGCGCTTTGTTGTTTTAATTGCATCTTTTTCTGTCTTTTTTTAACTACATCTCCTGACCATTTAGGTTTAGCTCTTCAACAAAGTCATGTTCCATATGAGTTCTGTTTCGCCTTTACTACCGCAGTTCGTTTTGTACCAGTATTGGCTGATGAAGCACAAACTATTATGGATGCCCAAAAAGCCAGAGGATTAGAATTGGAGCGGGGAAATTTTCTTAAAAGAGTTAGAAATTACATCCCCATTTTGATTCCATTAATTGTTAATGCTATACGAAGAAGTCTCGAATTAGCTGAAGCAATGGAATCACGGGCTTGGGGAGCTAGCGAAAAACGAACAAATCTATATATACTTAAACTGAAGAGACCAGATTACATTCTTGCTATTCTTTCTGTTATAATACTGGCAATAGCAGTATATATCGCGGTATTTTTTCCTCCCCCATCTTTTGTCAAGTTACTTTCTCTTTAGGATTTATATATAGAATAAAAAATGAATTTTTGATTTTCTAATAAAAAGCATTCTATTTTTCGATATTATTTTATTTGTAATAAGCAAAATAAAATCTATATTTTAGCAAAACTTTTTTAAAATCATTTCGATTTTTTACGTCTTTGTTGTCTTTTCTTTTTTACCCGTTTCTGCTTTTTCTTGCTGGTCTTTTTAGTCATGCCGTGATGTCTTGCCATTTTTATCGAGTTCCTTCCATTTTAGTCTAAAGTGTGATTCTTAAAGTTTTATGTTTACCATCCTTATGGGTATTATTAAAGCTTATTTTCTTGTATTAATCCAAAAATGGATTACTTAATGTATTATAAACTTAGAAAAATATCACTTCATTCAATTCTTAGATGCTTTTTCTTTCACCATTTTTCTGCTTTTTTAAGTTTTTTGTGTTCTGTTCAGTCTTTGTTCTTTTATTCTAAAAGCTTTCAGAGTCGCTCCATTTCATCATGGCCTAAGCTCAGAATGGTGTCCCTCATCACTTCATATAACGTCTAATTGATTGCTTAAAAATTTGCCTTTTTTATGTAATGTAGGATATCGAAAATTTATTTCAAGATTATTTTTCATTCAATTTGAACTCTTCATGAATTGATCTAACTGTTTCTTCCCCATCTTTTTCTTTTACAACAAATGAGACGTTAAGTTCAGATGAACCTTGAGCAATCATTCTAACGTTTATTCCTTTTCTAGCGACAGACGTAAATATTCTCGAAGCTACACCAGGGATTCCCTTCATTCCCGCTCCCAAAACAGCTACTACGCATACATCGTCTTCTGACTCAACTTCTCGGATGAATTCTTTGCCTAAAAGTGCTATTTCTAAGGTGTTGACAGCATTTTCAAGAAGATTTCGTTGAATTACTAATGATATATTTGCTTCCGACACACTTTGTGAAATCATTAGAATGTTAATGTTTTCTTTTCCTAATACTTCAAAAACTTTTGCAGCTGTTCCAGGAGCACCCACCATTCCTGAGCCACTTACTGTAATGACTGCAACATTCTTGACTATTGTTACGGCTTTTACTCCGTTTTTTGATTTAATTTTTTTATCTTGTACTATTAGTGTCCCTTGATTTTTTGGACTGAAGACATTTTTTATTCTTACTGGAATTCCTTCATTTCGAGCTGGTTCCAAGGCTCTCGGATGCATGGCTTTAGCTCCAAATATCGTTAATTCTGTAGCTTCTTGAAATGACATTTCAGGAATTGTTTTTGCTTCAGGAACTATTTTGGGATCAGAGGTCATCAACCCGTCAACATCAGTCCAAATCCAAACTTCTTTGGCATTAAGGGATGCTCCTAAGATAGTTGCTGTATAGTCTGATCCTCCTCGACCTAAGGTTGTTGTTGATCCATCTTGAGTTGCTGCTATAAATCCTGTTACTACAGGAATTGTTCCTTTCTTGAGTAAAGGTTCAATT
>JARRMA010000082.1:0-5470 GCA_037386505.1 Candidatus Bathyarchaeota archaeon | reverse complement strand
CTTTAGTTACATTTCCACAAGCGTCCAGCTCATCAAGAGACTGATCAACCACTTTTTCTAACCCAGCCATCTGAGCTATTCCGCTTGCATTGTCTACGATAGGACCGAATGTATCTGAGGACATAATCATCCCTGTCATCCCGATTAACCCCAAAGAAGCAGCAACAATACCATAGACGCCCATAAGTTCACCACCAAAAAGTAAGTAAGTAAACGTCGTTACTACCCCTAAGAAGATTAATGGTATTGCAGCACTCAGCATTCCATAGGAGATACCCATAACAAGAGTTACAGCTGCTCCACTTTGAGCTGACTTTGCCATGTTCTTCACAGGTCGGTAATTTATTCCTGTGAAATACTGAACTGTCAAATACACAATCAATGTGAATAGAAGTCCAAGTGACATGCAATAGAAGAACCGTACATCATTCATCAACAACGTAGAAATAAAATAGAATCCCATAAAGGAGACAACTCCAGTCAGTAGCAAGCTGAGGTCTAGGGACAATATGTTATCCTCAACCCAGCGTTTTACCGAAAAAATTCCGATTATAGTAACGATGTTTCCGAATCCCCATGTAATCAAAGGAAACAAAATAACTTTCCATCCCAAATTATAAGGAGGTCCTACGAAAAGCAAACCCAAAATCATCATCGCAATCAAGTTATCTGAACTAGATTCAAAAAGGTCAGCTCCTCTTCCTGCGCAATCGCCAACATTATCACCGACTAAATCTGCAATTACAGCAGGGTTTCTTGGGTCATCTTCAGGTATATTTGTTTCAAGCTTACCCACCAAATCTGCTCCAATGTCCGCTGCTTTAGTGTAAATGCCTCCTCCCAGCTGGGCAAATAAAGCTGCAAGGCTTGCCCCAAATCCAAAGCCGACCAAAAAATAGATTGCTTCTTGATTTGCGGGACCAGCGTTAAAAACAAAGAAAAGAATTAGAATTCCCAAAATGTTAAAGCTCACAGTAGACAAACCCATTACCCCCCCTCCGCGGAATGCAAGTCTAAGCGCTTTTTCAGTAGAAGACCTAGCAGCATTTACAGTTCGCACATTTGCCTTAATTGCAGCGTTCATGCCTATTATCATTGTTAAAACTGAAAGGCAAGCTCCTAGTGCAAATCCTAAACTTGTTTCCCAACCAAGCGAAATAAAAAGCAAAAAAACTAATGCAACTATAAAATAGGCTATTGTTTTGACTTCTCTATTTATGAAGGCGTGTGCTCCTTCTTGAATATATTCTGCTATGGTTCGCATTTGAGTTGTCCCTTGACTTTCTCTTGAGATTAATTTGAAGAGAATAAGAATACAAAATAATGCTAGAAATGCAGTGGTGATAGGAATAAAAAGTAATTCATTACCTTGCATCAATATCCCCCACCTTGCTCAATTCTTTCTCAGAACTTGAACTGATAAACTTTGCTAATATTGAATGAAAAAATAGCATATGAATTAGTTATTGTAAGGCAGGAGATGTCTTAAGTGAAAAAAGATCGGATCAACTATTTAAGGGACATCGAGAATTTTTCTAATGGCTTTTAGTGAATTAACCTGTATTTAGAACACATTACATAATAACTAAAATTTTATCTCAAAATCTTAAATAATGTTCATGACCTTTTTCCTTGGGGAAATGCGATGTCGTTAGATTTGAAAGAGATACTTGTTAATACAATTAAGGAAGATTATAAACAAAAAGAAATGGAAGTCGAAAAGGGAATTGAGCGCTTTAAACAGCTTCTTTGTGAAATAGCAGCAGCTAAAAAATGGGATCTTACAATGTGGGTGGAAGGAAGTAACGTGAAAGACATAGAAAAACATGAGAAAGATTTGACTTTATTAGAGAAAGGCAAACTAATAAAAGGAAAGATGAAATTCACAGAACATAATGAATACCGAGAATATCAATTAACTAAGAAAGGATCCGATTTGGTAAAAAAATTAATAAAAGAAACTTAATTTTCACAAGCACACTTGATTTAAATTGAATTTTTAAACGATAAATATCTGGGAGAGAAGGAGTGAATGTTTGTGCATCACCAAACGTTATAACTTCTTGGAATTTTTTACTAAAAAACCAATTGGCAAAATTCAATTATTTCTATTTTTATTATATTAACTATTTTTTTGGTTCCGTTAATGGGAAGTCATACTAAAGAAACAAATTTTTGTTTATTCTTTTAATAAGATGAAAATATTTATTGAATTAAGTATCTTTTTTAATTGAGTTGTGAGCAAATAGCCTATGATTATTGTATTTTTTTCTTGAGGGATAGAACACAGTGAAATGTCATAAGAATCAAGTATTGGTTATGGATTGTGTTGAGGGAATGCGTTCTTTTCTTGAACCTGAAGAAGTGGATGTGATTGTCACTTCACCTCCATATAATTTAGGTATAAAATACAATTTTTATGATGATACGATTTCTCGAAAAAAATATTTAGATTGGATAGACTCTTTTGCTAAAGAATGTAAACGTGTATTGAGCGACAAAGGCTCATTTTTTCTTAATGTAGGTTCTAAGCCTAAAGATCCGTGGGTCGCCTGGGAAGTTGCTTTTAGATTAAGAAACCATTTCGTTCTACAAAATGTTATTCATTGGATAAAATCGATTGCAATATCAAAAAAAGATGTAGGAAAATACCAAAATATTCTTGATGATATTGCTGTGGGTCACTTTAAACCTGTTAATAGTAATCGTTTTTTAAACAATTGTCATGAATACATTTTTCATTTCACCAAAGAAGGTAAAGTTGAGCTTGATAAACTGGCAATAGGAGTACCTTATCAAGATAAAAGTAATGTTGGAAGATGGAAAAAGGCAACCACTGATGTAAGGGACAGAGGAGATACATGGTTCATTCCCTATAAAACCATATGGTCCCGAAATAAACAACGACCACATCCTTCTACGTTTCCACCGAAACTTCCGATGAACTGCATTCTTTTACATGGATTAGATCAAACCAAGTTAGTTATGGACCCCTTCATGGGAATTGGGAATACAGCGATTGCTTGTATGAGATTAGGGATTAATTATATTGGTTTTGAAATTGATGAAACATATGCAGAAATTTGCCAACAAAAAATAAAAAATGAAATTTTTTAAGAAACCAGAATTTTTTCGTTCATTTTATGAATCATGATTATTTTGTTTTTGAATAAACTGCTGAAATAAGTCTGATTTTAAGGTATTTTATACAACACAATGAATAATATTTCAGTATAAATTGAATAAATGTTCAAATAGCAAAAAATAACCGAATAACTATTCAATTATTAGAAAAGATTTATATGTAAATGAACAATTATTCAGTTTATTATTGAATAAAATTGACGAAGATGAATAAATCATGAATGTAGCAATAGACCTAAAACAAAACAAAAACAACGGAGTACTATAATAATGGCTGTTGGAGATATCGCTTGGATATCAACCGCAACTGCACTAGTTATGTTAATGACACCCGCATTGGGATTTTTCTATTCAGGTCTAGTTAGAAAGAAGAACCTTGTTTCAACTCTTGTTCAGTGTTTGATCATTTTTGCTGTCTCTAGCCTAGTTTGGACATTTTGGGGTTATAGCTTAACATTTGGAAACAGTATAGGAGGTTTTATTGGCGATTTATCATTAGCGGGATTAAATAATATTGGAATAAATTCGATTAGTGTTTATGCGCCAAATATTCCTGAATTATTATTTTTCGCATTTCAATTAAAATTTGCAGCGATAACTCCTGCTTTAATAATTGGAGCTTTTGCTGAAAGGATTAAATTTAGTTCATTGTTAATCTTTACTGTTTTATGGTCAACTTTCATTTATTCACCAGTTGCACACTGGGTATGGAATGCTAATGGATGGCTTGATCTTCTAGGAGCAGTTGACTTTGCGGGTGGAATTGTAATTCATATTACCGCAGGATTCTCTGCTTTAGCTGCAGCTTTAGTAATTGGTAGAAGAAAAGAACTAATGGATTCAAATAATAATTTTTGTGAAACTGAACACCGTCCTTGTAACATACCTTATGTGATTTTGGGTGCATCACTATTGTGGTTTGGTTGGTTTGGATTTAATGCAGGAAGCGCTTTGGAAGCAAATGCGCTATCTGTTTCAGCACTTGTTGCAACAAATCTTGCTGCTGCCGCTGCTGCAACTAGTTGGATGATTGTTGATTGGATAACAAAAGGAAAACCTTCAGCAATTGGAATATCTGTCGGTGCTGTTTGTGGATTGGTTGCAGTGACTCCTGCATCTGGTTTTGTTAGTGTTTCATCTGCCATCATAATAGGTTTAGTAGCAGGAATAGTATCTAATTTGGTGGCGAATTGGCGATCAGCAAAAACAAAAATAGATGATTCTCTTGATGTATTTGCATGTCATGGTATGAGTGGAGTTTGGGGTTCAATTGCAACTGGGTTATTTGCCACTGTAATGGTTAATGATGTTAATGGTTTCTTCTATGGTAACGTTGATTTACTAGTTGCGCAGATTCTGTCTGTTTTGGTTGTAGCTGCATATTCTTTTTTCGGATCATACTTATTACTAAAATTAATTAATGTCTTTTCACCTCTGCGTGTAAGTTCAGAAGAAGAAGAACAGGGACTAGACATAACTCAACATGGCGAAGAAGCATATGACTTAGGATTCTAGAGATTTATTGTTCTAGATTTCCTATTTTCTTTAAGAATTATATTTTGCTCGCCCACTTTTTAATATTCAAATGTTTGCTTGTATGTGTATATTTTGTTTGTATGTGATTCTTTAGTTTTAAATGATTTTTCCTGGTTTTATTTTTTAATCGAATCTTTTCATTTTTTGATTATTTGATGCATTATTTATTTTTTTATTAATCGATAATTATGTATTGAATATTTGTTCAGAGTTTACCTTGACATTAAATAAATATTCATAAAAAAGAAAATGTTTATATATAAATAAACAATAATTAGCGTTTAAATTGAATGAGATGTGAATCAGCATGACAATGCACAAATCAAATATTGAATGGATTGATTTTGGAGTATCTGGATTAGAAGAATTTATTCCAGGCTTGCCAAAAGGCGATGCAATACTGGTTCGAGGTGATCCCGGTACTGGAAAAACCATCGTGTGCTTACAATTCCTTTATCAGGGTGCAAAGAATGGCGAAAAATGCCTATACATCACCACTGAAGAAACACCATCATCTATACTAAGAACAGGAAGAGAACTATGGCCTGATTTCCCACAATTAGTTAAAGATGGCAAAATCAAGATCACTAATATGTCAATAACTGCAGAGTACGCAAGCGATTATGGCATTCTAAATAAAGCCGAAGCAATGAATATTGCGGAAAAAGGATTTGCCACTCAGCCAGGAGCAACAAGAGTTGTAATAGATTCGTTGTCCTCTCTTGATAAACGCCTTTTTGATGCTAACGAATTTCGAGAAGTCTTTATGAAACTATTGCTAGAAACAAAA
>JARRMA010000081.1:0-5526 GCA_037386505.1 Candidatus Bathyarchaeota archaeon | reverse complement strand
CGAAGAAATGACACAATTCATGGAAGAACAAAACATAGGCAATGGCTACAGATATAGCAATTCTGCTCGAAGCTACGGAAGAGGATGCTGGAGCTGGTAGTACACCCCATTTTTTTATAATATTTTTTGGAGGTGAAATCGTTTGTGCATATCATGCGGTTGGGGATGGATCCCACTATTAGCTCTTACAACACGTAATACTTCTCAGGAACACTCTCAAATTCAAAACCAAACAAATAGTACCAGAAATAGAGCAATAGAAATAATAAAAGAAAGATATGCAAAAGGCGAAATAACAAAAGAACAATTTTTGCAAATGAAAGAAGAACTAAATAGAATATACCTTTAGATGCCTTGCTTTTGAAATAACTTTTTCAAGTATTGATCTCGCGATTTATAGACAATTTTCAAGCAAAGAGTTGTCTCAATAGTGTATTTTATGTTTGAATTGACAACCATAAATTATTTAGGAAGACACAGAATAATTTTAGTTTAGGAGAGATGTTTTATGGCATCAGCTTTCGTTTTAATAAATACTGAGATAGGATCAGAAAGCGAAGTATTAGATCAACTGAGAAAAATTGACGCTGTTGAGGAATCTTACATAGTTTATGGAGTATATGATGTTGTAGCCAAGGTTAGCGCAGATACAATGGAGAAACTAAAAGATATTGTCACTTGGAAGGTAAGACGACTAGATAAGGTTAGATCTACACTTACAATGATACTGATCGAGGGGCAAAAGTAACCTCATTTTCTCTTTTTCTTTTTATAGTCAGAATTATTGCAACCACATTTCGGTTATTTATCAATAATAATATACAACATTTGATAAACAATAATTGAAAAAAGGTTTTTCAGGAAAGAATTTTATCTCAAACTCTAATAATGAGCTTCATCACAAGAGGATTTCAAGATGATTATACTTGCTGACAGTACTAAGTGAAAACACGCACAATAAGATTTTATGATACTTAAGATTATGTGGCACGGAAAATTTTAACTCTCAAGCAGAACTAATTATTTAAAATGATGGTGAAAAATGAGTATGCAATGGTTGATATATGCTCTACTTTCTGCATTAACTGCTGCTCTTGTTGCAATATTTGCAAGGGTTGGTCTTCAAGGTGTGGATTCCATAACTGCTACTGGAGTTCGAGCAGGAGTAATGTTTGGAGCAATTGTTGTTCTCATGTTGGTAACAGGGAGAATGAATACAGTGGCTAATCTTGATTCAAACTCTTTGTTCTACATAGTTATTGGTGGATTAGCTGGTGCCTTGTCATGGGTATTCTACTTTTTCGCTTTAGAATATGGAAAAGTTTCTCAAGTGGTATCAATCGATAGGCTTAGTATAGCTTTTGCAATTATTTTTGCTGTTATTTTTTTGGGTGAAAAACTCACGTTACCTACAATATTGGGTGTAGCTCTTATAATAACGGGTGGAATATTAATCGCTTTAACCTAACCAAAGATCAGAGATTTCTGTGTAAGTACTAAATCGTAATATCATTCAACCTGGTTTGCTTATTATCGGCAGAAAAAAATATTAGATTCAAATTAATCATATCTTCAAAAAAATTCAAGGCAGTGCATTTTTCTTTAATCTATCAATATCTTTATCTGCTATTTTTAGTTCAACATATGTTAAGGTCTAATAACCTTTTATTGGCAACCCGCTAATCTAGTGATGATTTTGATTGAGACTGAAAATCTAACCAAAAAATTCGGTGACCTGACCGCTGTAGAAAAAGTTAGCCTACATGTTAATGATGGCGAAGTTTTTGGGTTTCTTGGACCAAATGGGGCAGGAAAAACCACTACCATCAGGATGCTTTGCTGCCTAATTTCTAAGACCAGTGGTAACGCAAGAATAGGCGACTATGATATTGGAGACAAGAATGTTTCTTTAAAGATTCGAAAGATGATTGGATTGGTTCCTGATAATGTCGGGCTTACAGAGCACCTGACAGCTTATGATAACTTGGACTTTTACGGTAAATTATACGATCGTACTGAATCACAAAGAAAAGAAAGTATTAAGCGATTCCTTGATATGTTGGGGCTTTGGGATAAAAGGAATGATTTAGTAGGGACTTTTTCAAAAGGTATGAAGCAGAAACTTGCCGTTGCAAGAGCACTTATACATGACCCCGAAGTTCTTTTTATGGATGAACCTACTGCAAATCTTGACCCAGAATCAGCAAAAACTGTAAGAGACTTCATTCTTGAATTAAAAAAAGAGAAGAAAACAATTTTTTTGAACACACATAATTTGGATGAAGCACAAAGGATATGTGATAAAATTGGAATCTTCAACACTACGCTACGTGTAATTGGAACTCCTGATTACCTTGAAAAAACTGTGAAAGTGCAAAAAACCGTTATCACCTTAGAGCAGACAAACGACAAGATTCTTAATTCTCTAAAAAAGCTCTCACTGAAGAATTTTGAGCATAGGAATAATACAATATCGTTTGATGTACTGAACCCCGATAGAGAAAATTGGAAAGTTGTAGAAGCAATTGTTTTAGCTGGTGGTCATGTCACCACGGTTGATGTTGTTGGTTCAACTTTGGAGGATGTTTACTTGAAGCTTGTGAGGGAATCAGAATGAGATTATCAAAAGCGTGGCTCATAGCACTGAGAGATTTTAAGGTTTTCAGAAAACAAAAAAATATTTGGTACTCAATACTCATTTTTCCCGTCATAATTTCGGTTCTCTTCCCAGCCATACTGGAGTTTGCTGGACAACGAAACCGCGGGTTATTAACTGTTGCAAATCTTCCAAACCTATTAGATTCATTTTCATTCTTCATTGTTATTGGAGCAGCTTTTATTCCATTAGGAATTGCTTCTTATAGCATAGTAGGCGAAAAAATTGAGAAGAGTTTAGAACCGCTCCTTGCCACACCTCTTACTGACGGAGAGATTTTGCTTGGAAAAGCAATTGCTGCAATATTACCAGCTTTAGTTGTAATGTATGCTGGAGCAATAGTCTTTATGGTTGGCGTTGATGCAGTGACTTTCGGGAAGCTTGGCTATAATTATTTTCCAAATTGGACATTTGCATTATTGTTGCTAGTCCTAGTTCCCTTAGCGGTTATTATGAGCGTGTTATACAGCGTTATTGTTTCATCGAGAGCTAATGACGTACGAAGCGCTAACAGTTACTCGATATTAATTTTCTTACCATTAATGGCAATTTATTTTGCTAGCGAAATACGCATAATAACTCTAGATATAACCGGTTTTCTCATAATCGCAGGCATTCTTTCCGCAGTTGATATCGCTCTTTATTTCACAGGTACAAAAGCCTTTCAACGAGAAGAAATACTGACAAATTGGAAGTAGCAAAATTCGAAGCAACAATAGTGGAGGTGTAAAAAAATGGACTGGAGCGAATATTATCAAACAAACAAAGGGCGACTCCTTGGTATTGGAGGCATACTAACTATCGTGGGTCTCGTCATTTATTTTGTAAGAGGCAACGAAACAGTACTCATATTGCCTGTTGTTGGAATAGTTCTGTTCATTGCAGGAATAATTTATAAACCGCATAAGAAGACAGAAAAAATTGACAGGCAAACATGGTAAGGCACACAACGGTTTTCAGTTCAATGCTTTCTTTACAAGTATCTCTATCTTTACCCCTTCAGTAGTGGTTAACTACGTTACCAAGAAAATAATCTGCTCCATATTGGCCTCGGCTAGTTTTAATTGTTATTAAAATCCAAAGTAATGTGCCTCTTTGTATACCATTTCTTTTATGAGATGATGAAAAGTTCAAGGCAAGATGGATAAATGTAAAAAGAGAAAATGTTTGAGTTTAATTTTTATTTGAATTAAAATATAATCTAACAAAAGGGAGATGTTTGTATTTGTCTATAGAAGAAAATAAAGCAATTATGCGTAGATTTATTGAAGCATATAATAATAGAGATTTAGAAATATTTGACGATTTAGTAGCACCAGACTTTATTGACCATACTCATCAACAGAAAGGAAGAGAACCATTCAAGAAACTGTTTACAATGGCTTTTGACGGTTTTCCAGACTGGTACGAAGAAATCGAAGATATGGTATGTGAAGGAGAAAAAATCTGGGTTAGAGTAAAAGCAATAGGTACTCACACCGGAGATTGGACTCTTTTTGGAATTCAATTACCTGCTACAGGAAAGAAAATAACAATGAGAATGGTTTTCTTCTTTAGAATAGTCAATGGAAAACTGGTAGAAACAGCAGAGTTAGACGATCAATTAGATTTCTTTAATAAACTTGGATTTATAGAATACACAGAAAAAGGAAAAAAACTCTTATCAGAAGAAACACAATAATCAAATCAGTTCTAAAAGAAAAAAAGAACCATTAACAAAAAATTAGTATTCTTAAAATGAATTCTTTTTAGAAGTAGTTGTGACCACTAAATTTTTGTCAGTCATTAGTACTTCTTCTTTCTGTAAAATTAGCGATTAACTAAAGCATCATATAGGTTAATGGTTAACAATATCGTCAATTTTCAGTTCTTCGTTTTCCGATTTTTGTGTGATATCTACATAATCTTCTAATGGTTCTCTGAAAATAATTTGAGGAAAGTGCTTACAACTGGAGATCCTATTTTGATTAAAAAAGGTATATGACATGTCATAAGTTCTCCTACCCGTTTAGAACCTACCATATCCAAAAGGATCTCCATCACAGAGTCATTTATCATAATCCTGTCAACAATCTTCCGAATATGTAACGCTTTTATTAATGTATCACCTATTTGGTATCTCCATTCTTTCTCGTAAATTTGTAAAGATTGATTATCAGTAAGATGTTTTTTTGTTGCTTGTGCAGCTAAATAACCACTTAAGACCCCTGTTGGGATGCCTCCTCCATTACAAGCCATCACAAATCCAGCTGCATCTCCTATAACCATAAGATTAGAAGTATATGTAACTGGTATTGGTCCTCCCACGGGAACTAATCCATGGATCCTTTCTATTTTTTTCGAATTTTTTACCATTCTCGAAACAACAGGATGTTCTTTAATAAAAAGTCTTAAACAATTTCCAAGACTTTGATTAGTATCAAGAAACGACTTTCGGATTCCTAATCCAATATTTGCCTTATTATTACTCCAAGGAATTATCCAACCATAACCACCGGGAGCGTATTTTGAACTGAAGAAAACGTGGCATATTTCTGGATTTAAATTTGCATTATCAATTATATAGCCTTTACATGGACTTAATTCAGATGGAATATGAGGTGCGAGTAATCCTGCATTTCTAGCTATACGGCTAATTGGTCCATCAGCTGCTATGCAGATTTCTCCCTTTAATTTTGATATATTTTTGTTATAAAAAATAAGATTTCCATTTTGATTATACGATTCAACTTCATACCCCTTGTATATAGTAGCCCCCTCTGCAATGCATTGATCGGCTAAATGTTGCTGAAACCCAGGGCGATCTATCACAATTGAATTTAACTTAAATTCCCAAAATTGCTCCGAAGAACAATGGACACATACTTTTG
>JARRMA010000080.1:0-8357 GCA_037386505.1 Candidatus Bathyarchaeota archaeon | reverse complement strand
CTGTGACATTAGTGATCCTAATTTTTATGGTAGCACTTTTCCGTCACGAAAGTATTGCAGAAACTCTTCAGTTTGCTCTTGTTCTGATTGTCGCAGCGATACCAGCTGCGCTTCCAGCAGTTCTTTCTGTAACTTTAGCGATAGGCGCTGTAGCTTTAGCTAAAAAGGAAGCTATAGTTAGCAAGCTGGTAGCTATCGAAGAGATGGCGGGTATGGATGTTTTGTGTGCAGATAAGACAGGCACAATAACCGAAAATGAGCTTAAAGTTGGACTACTAACGCCATTTAAAGGATTCAAGGAAAGCGATTTGCTGCTTTTTGGTACTTTAGCATCTAGAAAAGAAGACCAAGACCCAATTGATAATGCCATTATTGAGAAGGGTGAAATCATTTCTGAAGTCTCGCAAACAGTTAAACAATATACGGTAACCGATTTTGATCCCTTTGATCCAGTCAAAAAACGTACCGAAGCTACCGCAAAGGATGAAAAAGGAAAAATCAGCAAAGTATCCAAGGGGGCACCTCAAGTTATTCTTTCGCTCATGACTAACAAAGAACAAATCAAAGACGAAGTAGATAAAACAGTGAATAATTTTGCCTCAAAGGGTTACCGTGCGCTGGGTATAGCAAAAACAGATCAGAAAGGAAAATGGAAATTTGTTGGTCTCGTTGGACTTTATGACCCACCCAGAGAAGATTCAAAGAAAACAATAAAGACAGCACAGTCAATGGGAATCGATGTTAAGATGGTAACAGGTGACCACAATGCCATTGCCAAAGAAATTTCAAAAAATGTAAACTTGGGTACTAATATTTTATCATCCTCATCTTTTTTGAATAAAAGTGACCGCGAAGCTCAACAGGTTGTTGAAAACGCTGATGGTTTCGCACAAGTTTTTCCTGAACACAAATATCAAATCGTAGATCTTCTCCAGAAAGAAGATCATATTGTGGGAATGACAGGTGATGGTGTTAACGATGCGCCTGCATTAAAAAAGGCTAATGTTGGGATTGCAGTTGCTGGTGCTACTGATGCAGCTAAATCTGCAGCAGAAATTGTTTTCACAAAAGCTGGATTATCCACAATCATTGATGCCATTAAACAGAGTCGTAAAATATTCCAGCGCATGAATAATTATTCAATATATCGTATTGCAGAGACTATCCGCGTTTTGTTTTTTATTACTTTATCAATTATAATATTCCAATTCTATCCAGTTACAGCGCTTATGATAGTACTGTTAGCGCTTTTGAATGACGTCCCTATTATGACCATTTCTTATGACAACGTCAATTATTCTAAGACCCCTGAGAAATGGAACATGCGGATATTGTTGTTTCTTGCTACTTTTCTCGGGATTGTTGGCGTCTTTGCTACTTTTGGGATACTATACATAGGAAAGGAAATATTAAATCTGAACCTTGACACTCTTCACTCTTTCATATATTTGAAGCTCTCTGTAGCAGGTCATCTTACAGTATTTGTGGCCAGAACGAAAAGCTACTTTTGGACAGTTAAACCGGCTAAACAATTATTCTTAGCAGTTGTTCTCACGCAGTTAACTGCTACATTAATCACGGTCTATGGATTCCTTTTACCTGCAATGGGATGGGGGTTAGCTCTCATTGTTTGGGGTTATGCATTGGCTCTTTTTGTAATAACGGACGTTATCAAAGTTCAGCTTTACAAGTTACTGAACCACGAAGGTATCAGATTTCGTAGATAAAAAATAGGACACTGTCTTGATGGAAAATTAATTAAGCACGAGCAAAACACCAAAACCAAAAGAATCAACAATTCTGCTATAGAACCTCAAAGTCTAATAATCAAATTTCAAAAATAATAAATATGCAAGCATTGCCCTCAACAACTTCCTTCATCTATTTGTATTGCTGATTAAAGAAACTTCAATATCGATCAACCCAGTTCCGAAATTTTACTCAGAGCGCAGTAGAAATATTGGTTCATTTAATTGGGGAAGAATGAGTTCACGATATGTCTTCAAAGCTTTTTCTCGTTGCTTTCCTTTATAGTAAGCAATCTCTTTCTCCATGAGTTCAATCTTGGTTTTTATTTCTTCCTTTCTAAGTTTGGACAATTTCCGCACCTAAATGATCTGGAAGTTTTTATAAAAATTATAAAACTTTGGAAGTTAATTAAGGAACTGTTTTCACTGTAAGACAATGTATTCAGATGTAGACATGATGCTTATTTACATTTTTCACAATTTGTAGAGTGAACCTATGTCATAATACATTTGGAGGCAAATGCGTGGGTGAATTAGAGGACAGGGTTGCTTTTGTAATAGGGGCTAGTCAATGGATTGGAAAAGAAATTACATGGTTCTTACCAAAAATGATCCCAATGTGGTTGTTATTGAAGTTTCCAACAAAATGCACGTGCAATGTCCTGTAATTGAAAGAGAGGTTATACAGTACATTAGTAAGTATTCGAACAATTTGAGAAGATTAAAATGAACAACAACAAAATGAATGTAATTTGGTTTAAAGATTTGAGTATGAATGATGTTCCGAGAGTAGGAGGAAAGAATGCATCTCTTGGAGAAATGATATGTACTCTAAAAACAGAGGGAATCCGCATTCCTGACGGTTTTGCCACGACATCAAAGCTTTACTGGGAATTTCTTGAAAAAAATGATTTGAGAAATAAAATAGATTCATATTTACAGGATTTTATTAAAGGAGAGAAACCATTAAAGAAAGTCGGAGCTTCTATTCGAAATTTGCTATTAAGCGCTTCTTTTCCTGAAAATCTTGCTAAGGACATCACAAATGCGTACAATCAGTTATGTAATAGCTATGGAAAAAAAGACATAGATGTTGCTGTAAGAAGCAGTGCTACAGCAGAAGACCTGCCAGGTGCAAGTTTTGCTGGTCAACAAGAGACTTACCTGAACGTGAGAGGCACAAAGCAGCTTCTTGATGCATGCAAGAAATGCTTTGCATCGCTTTTTACGGACAGAGCGATAACTTACAGAAAAGAGAAAGGATTCGACCATATGGATGTTGCTCTTTCTGCTGGTGTACAAAAGATGGTTCGGTCAGACAAGGCAGGATCTGGGGTCATGTTTACCCTAGATACTGAAACGGGATTCCCAAAAACTATAATTATCAATGCTGGATGGGGACTAGGAGAATATATTGTTAAGGGAGAGATAAATCCTGATCGGTATGTTGTTTTTAAGCCACCACTTGAAAATGAGAAAATGGTTCCTATCTTAGAAAAAGCTTTGGGGACTAAAGATAAAAAATTAGTTTATTCTGAGAAGGTTGGCGAAACCACCAAAAATGTTCAAGTCCCTAAGGAAGAACGTGAGTCTTTTGTTTTGACTGATAAAGAGATTTTGCAACTGGCTCGGTGGGGATGCAAAATTGAAGAGCATTACAAGCGTCCTATGGATATTGAATGGGCAAAAGATGGCGAAAGTGGTCTATTGTATATTGTACAGGCAAGGCCTGAAACTGTTCAAAGCCGTAAAGAATCTAGTTCATTGATGTCTTATACTTTGAAAGAAAAAGGAAAGGAATTAATCACTGGGATAAGCATTGGTGAAGCAATCGCTGCTGGTAAAGTTTGTAAGATTTTGGATCCTAAGAATATAGATCAATTCATAGAGGGAAGAATACTTGTTACAGAAATGACTGATCCTGATTGGGTTCCCATTATGAAGCAGGCAGCTGGTATTATTACTGATTTTGGGGGACGTACTTCGCATGCTGCTATTGTGAGCAGAGAGTTAGGGATTCCAGCTATTGTTGGCACAGAATCAGCTACAAATGTCTTGCAGAATGGACAGGAAGTAACAATGTCTTGTTCAGAAGGTGAAACGGGGCATATTTATGCTGGTATTCTGGAATTTGAGAAAAGTAAAGTAGATGCTAAGGATATTCCTGAGACTAAAACAAAGATAATGATGAATATGGCTAGTCCAGATGCTGCTTTTAGGTGGTGGAGACTTCCTTGTGAAGGTATTGGCTTAGCGAGAATGGAATTCATAATTAATAATGTTATTAAGATCCATCCTATGGCTTTGGTTAAGTTTGATAGTTTAAAAGATGATACTGCGGTTCAGGAGATTAAAGAACTTACAAAGAGCTACTCTGATAAGACATATTATTTTGTTGATAATCTTGCTAAAGGTATAGCAAGAATTGCTGCTGCACAATATCCTTATCCAGTTATTGTTAGAATGAGCGACTTTAAGACCAACGAGTACGCCAACCTCATTGGAGGTAAAGAGTTCGAACCATCTGAAGAAAATCCCATGTTAGGATTTAGGGGCGCTAGTAGATATTATAGCGATAGATATAGAGAAGGATTTGCACTTGAATGTCGAGCCATTAAGAAAGCTCGGAAAGAAATTGGCTTAACAAATATTCTAGTTATGATTCCGTTTTGCAGAACGATAAAGGAAGCAAAAAAGGTAACAGAAGTTATGTCTGCCAACGATTTGGAACGAAAAAAGGATGGCCTTCAGATTTTTGTTATGGCAGAAATCCCTTCCAACGTAATTTTAGCAGAAGAATTTGCTGAATACTTTGACGGCTTCTCGATTGGCTCAAATGATTTAACTCAATTAGTATTAGGTGTCGATCGGGATTCAGCTGAGCTTGCTAATCTATTCGATGAACGGAACGAGGCAGTAAAGAAATTTATTAAAAACCTTATCGAGTCTGCTCACCATTCAAACCGAAAAGTGGGTATTTGTGGTCAGGCTCCTAGTGATTATCCTGATTTCGCTGCGTTTCTAGTTCGTTTAGGTATCGATTCAATTTCAGTTAATCCCGACAGTGTAATAAAGGTAAAAGAACATGTTGCGAAAACAGAAAAAGAATTAGAAAAGTGATATGGGATATATTCGTGCGACTTTTTATGTAACTTGATAATAATAATATGTGGTTTCGTCCCAAGCGAACACAAAGATCCGTTGTTCTTTATCTACTGAAACAGTTAAAGAATCAAGAGCTGACTTAACTGTCATTGCATCTTGGTTGAATGCTGACCAACCAACTTTTTCAGCAAAAACAACTTCTGGAGATGTGGCAGTGAGGTCCGAATAATATACGTCATAAACTATCACTTCGACGTCTATTCCTTCGGTTTTTAATTCTTCAATTTTCTGATTCATAACAAAATCAGGATACCAAAAAAAGTAAGCCCATAAAGCGATAAAAATTAATATTATCACCACAGGAATCAAAAATTCTTTCTTTAACTTCAATTAACAACCCGCTAGTACTTTAAATCACCAATGATTTAAGCGTTTAATCAAAAAACAACAAATTTATACGATTATTAAGAAAAATGAAACAAGTAGACTATAATTTTAACCTGTATATTTTGAGGAGCATTATTAATTAAAATCAAAATTACATTAAATACCGAAAGTATTATAGCAATTACAGAAATTAATGTTACAATCTTAACTGTATTATTCTTCAAAGAATATCATATGTCAAATAATACAGTTAAGATTGTAACATTAATTTCTGTAATTGCTATAATACTTTCGGTATTTAATGTAATTTTGATTTTAAATAATAATGCTCCTCAAAATATACAGGTTAACGATTTACAAAATAGCATCGACCAGAATCAAGAGAATCTTAACGGGATATCTTCAGAATTATCGGATTTGAGAAATCAAGTAGATTCAATCGATCAAACAACAAATATAGATTTAGGAGAAATTAGATCATCTATCGGCAATATTGAAAATCTGATAGGGGAAATAACAAATAGCAGTCAAGTAGATGAGTTGCTCAGATTAACAACAGCTCAAGTTTACGCAAGGGCTTACAAATCAGTCGTATTAATTAGAACAGCTATTGGGCAAGGGTCAGGTTTCTTATTGAACAACTCCAATACTATAATTACAAATTATCATGTTACTACAGATGAAACAGATATTGAAATCGAATTCTATGATAGAACAAGAACATCTGCAACAATAATAGGCTCTGATCCATATTCTGACATTTCGGTACTCCATATTGATACCAGTCCATCGGGTGCTGAACCTTTAGTGCTTAGCAATAAATCGACTGGAATCGGTCAACAGGTAATAGCTATAGGAAATCCTCTTGGACTAACTGACAGCCTTTCTGTGGGATATATTAGCCAAGTTAACAGAACACTAGATATTGAACCAATAATAATACCTGTATTCCAATTAGATCTAACTATAGCACCAGGTAGTTCAGGAGGACCATTACTTGACTTATATGGTGACGTTGTAGGGATAACAAATGCAGGAACAGATGTCGGATTTAATTTTGCAGTTCCAGTAACTATTATGAAAAGAGTTATTCCCAGCTTAATCAACCAAGGATATTATAACCATCCATTCTTAGGAGTATCTGTAGTTGCATTAACTCCTGAAATAATAACTTCATTAAACATCCTAAATGTAAATAGATACCAAAATGGATTACTAATTATGGATGTAGTTCCCAATTCTCCAGCAGAAGAAGCGGGTTTAACTTCTGCTACAAGCACAACTCAAGGTTATACTGCCAATGATATTATTTTGGCCATAAACAACATTCCCACATTTATTGGAGAAGACTTGACAGCATACTTAGAATTAGAAATTTCACCAGGAGAAACAATTACTTTAAATCTTTGGCGATCCAGTCAAAATGTAACAATAAATATCACAACTACTGAACGACCGCCATATCAAGGCTAAAAGTTTCAAAATATTCTATGTTCGAAGGATTTCATTTTATTTGACAAAAGAAATGCATTGTAATACAATGTAAGGCATTGTATTCATTACATTTATTATCCTTTTTGTAATTAGTGGGTTATGTGTTTATCTTGAGTATATTTAATAATTTATATTCCATTAGCGTCAAATTTCAATCTTCATTTTCAAATTTTCTGATGGTTTTTAATTTTTTATTAATAGAAAGTAGGGGATTCTTTATTGTCTGTTAGTGTAGGGAAAATTTTTGGAGTTCAAATAAGAATTCATTACACTTGGGTTTTTATTTTTTTGCTCATTACTTGGTCTTTAGCTACAGGTTATATGCCCTCTCAGTTTCCGGGATTGGAAACATCTGTTTATTGGATAATCGGGATAATATCAGCCATTACACTGTTTATTTCAGTATTGATCCATGAACTTGCCCATTCTTATGTAGCTTTAAGACAGGGACTAAATGTTCCTAGCATTACTCTTTTCCTATTTGGGGGAGTATCAGAGATCCTTGAAGAACCCGAAAATCCGAAACTCGAAGCAAAAATGGCTGCTATTGGTCCACTCTCTAGTTTTGGAATTGCAGTAGTATTTGCAATTTTATGGTTTATGGCAAGTAATCTAAATCTTAACACTGTTATTATTGCTCCCCTGAGTTATATAGCTATAATTAATGTTCTTTTAGGTGGATTCAATCTTTTACCTGCTTTTCCATTAGATGGTGGAAGAGTATTGCGTGCTGCTTTATGGAGTTGGAAAAAGAACCTAATCAAAGCTACATCTCTTTCTTCTAAAATTAGTTCAGCAATTGCTTATATTATGGTCGGTTTAGGTTTTGTTTTGATGCTTTTCTTGGATTTGTTTAGTGGTTTATGGCTGATATTTATAGGATGGTTCTTAAAGAATGGAGCCGAATCAAGTTTAAAACAGACAATTATCAGTCAAGCTTTGGGGAATGTTTCTGTACAAAAAATCATGAACACTGATGTAAAAACCGTTTCCCCAGAAATGCCAATTTCTGCCATAATAACTGATTATTTTGAACGATTTTCTCATGGCGGATTTCCTGTGGTAACCGATGGACAATTTCTGGGCAAAAGTAAGAGACATCATGACTACAAAAGACAGAGTGATCTTTGTTTCTCCTGATGAATCATCTGTAGAGGCTCTTGTTAAACTTTCCAAAAATAATATTGGTAGATTGCCTGTGCTAGATCAAAATAAATTAGTCGGCATCTTAACAAGAAGCGATATAATGAAAGTTATACGTACTCGAACCGAATTCCAAAACTTTGACAGGTAGACATCATAGATTTCATCTGTCAATAATAATTAACACTTTTCATAGTTCATTCATAATTGCTGATTAACTAAATAATTATCAATCACTCGTACGCATCAAACATATACTTCGCATTTTTTTCCGGCTAGTGATAAAAATTTATTCTACAATCAGAGGAACTTGGGAAGCGATGAAAGGAAAAATGAAAAAAACCCTCCACCTCGTCACTATAGCCGCTTCCCAGAACCCAAAGCCCTCTTTTCCACTATCTCCATTAAATTAGTGAAAAAAAGAAAATTTAAACAAATGCGATAGCATCAATACAATCACATATGACAAATAAAGTCAAG
>JARRMA010000079.1:0-8585 GCA_037386505.1 Candidatus Bathyarchaeota archaeon | reverse complement strand
CAGTTGCTGAACCCGCAGCTACACCGAGAAGCAATTGAGTAAGTGAATCATTTTGATAAAAAAGAGAAAAAACCGCAAATACATCATAGACTAGTGCTATAACAAGATATTGGTAACACCATCCCTTCATACTTGTTTCACCAGTGGGATCATTGATTCCAACAAACAACATCAAAACAAAAAGAACTACAAAACCGATTATAAAATAAATCAAATTCTGTTCACCATTTTGAGACTTGTTATACATTAATTGAGAAATGGCTTTGATATAGAACTTTATTTAAACCTTATGTTAAAAATTCTTTAACCATATTTTAACATATTTTATTTTTATAAAATCGAGGTATTACTTCTGAGGAGCATTTTAGGAAGTATTGTTTTTTTATAAATTAAATCACATAACTATTATATTATTTTGATTTATAAAATACGCGCTGATAAAACAATGGTGAAAGCTTTTACAATCCTAAGAGGTTTAATGGCATTTCTAACTTCAATCCCAGTAAAGATGGATGAAAGTTTTTTAGATATTTCATCTCGATACATGTTTCTATTCCCAATTATAGGTGCTATTATAGGAATTATTGTTGGAGCATATGCTCGCTTTGCTAACAATATTTTATTTCTATTATTTGGGACATTACAGAATTTAGTCTCTTTTGGTTCATATAATTTCATTTTTGATTTTCTAGCTAAGGGACTTGGAGCTGCGATGACAATTGCATTTCTGTTTGTTGTTATTGGACTTCAACATACAGATGGTCTTGTTGATGTTGGAAATGCATTAGGAATTAAGAATGCTTCTTTGAAAGATAAAGTAGACATTGCTCACGAATGGACAGTGACCCGAACAGGAGCTCTACTTGCGATTTTAGTTTCTTTTTTGACTTTTTTATTTATTTTCTTCATTAAAACTGATATATCAATTATATTAAGCATTACATTACTCGGTTTAGGTGGTTTACTGGCAATTATCTCAAGTATAGCAGTTGGAGGGTTTATGATTTATGTTGGGAGCCAAGTTTTTGAAGGTGTAAATGGAGATATATTCGGTGCTACTAATGAGATTGCTAGAATGGTTGCTCTGTTTGTGCTGGTGATCATATGACAAGTGTTGTTGCATTGATAATGGCAGGTGGAAAAGGAACTCGTTTCAAAGGCAAAACTGAAAAACCTATGGCACTTTTCAACGATAAACCACTCATAAGGTCCGTTATTGAGGCAGTTAAAGAAGCAAAAAGAGTTAGAGAGATTTACGTCGCTATAACGGATTACACACCGAAAACAGCCCAAGAAGCAAAAAAAGCTTTGGTTAAAGTCATCTCAACTGATGGAAATGGATACCATGCTGACGTTCAACAAGCAGTTAAAGATGCAAATATAAATTGTCCAGTTATGATTATATCGTCAGATCTTCCTCTTCTAAGAGGAGAATTTTTAGATGAAATAATTGAAAAATATGAATCATCAGGTAAACCCGCATTAACTGTCTTAATCCCAGAAGAAGCATTCAATATTTATGGTTTAACATCCGTTTCTCATTATGAGCACAACGGAAAAATGTATGCAGTTTCTGGAATAAATATAATCGATGGACAAAAAATCCTAGAGGAACAAGAACAAGAAGTTGTAATTACAAGTAAACCTGAAGCAGTTTTCACAGTGAATTCGATCAAAGATTTGATGACAACAAAAAAATATATTAAAAATAATAGAGTCTAATTCAAAATAGAAACAAAAAATTTTTTGCTATTCTAAAGATTTTATTTGTTTCAATAGCTTTTTATTTTCTTCTGGTAGTCTGACGGCTACTCTAAAGAATCGATTGTTTAATCCATCGAAGTCTTTGCAATCTCTAATAAGGAGACCTTTCTTTGCTAATTTAGTCCTAATTTGTGTTGAAGTTAAATCACCTTTTATTATTTCGATTAACAGAAAGTTAGTTTCAGATGGGTAAACTTTTAACCAAGGAATTGCCTGAAACATGTCCTGCATTTCTTTTCGGCCTTTTGCAACAAGAGCTCGACTCTTATTCGTAAAATCATTATCATTTATTGCAGATGCGGTTGAATACATAGCTAAAGTGTTTACACTCCAGGGCATCATAATATTTTTCAGACAATTAACAATTTCTTGAGATCCAATACCAAATCCGATCCGAACCCCAGCTAAACTAAAGAATTTAGTTAATGATCTTAAAACGAATAAATTTTGGTAATCATTAACTAGTCCAGCCATCGAGTATCTTTTATTGTCATCAACAAAATCAATATAATCCTCATCAAGAAATACAAGAATATTACATTTTTCTGCAAACTTTAGTATTTGTAGAACATCCTTTCTTGGGTAAAGTACACCAGTTGGACTGTTTGGATTACAAAGAAAGATTATTCTTGTTTTCTCAGTAACAAGTTTCTCTAATTTTTCAACATTTAATTCAAAATTATGTTTAGAATCACATTTCAAGAAAACTATGTTACCGCCAAATCGTTCGATAGCGGCCTTATATTCACTGAACGATGGAATAGGTATAACAGCATCACATCCATTCTCAAGGAAAACTTCATTGAATAGATAAATTAATTCAGTTGATCCGTTACCTAATATGACATTCTTTGACGTTACTCCTACAGTTTTTGCAATGATATTAAGAAGCCACTCATGATTTGGATCGGGATAATGTTTTATCAAATTAACATTTTGGCGAATACTGTTAAGAGCTGATTCAGGTGCACCTAAAGGATTTGTTGAAATGCTAAAATCGATTAACTGGTTAACTGGAATTTCATACTTTTCTGAAATTTCCCAAACATTTCCACCATGAAAGTAGGGAGTTAAGGTTCTAAGAGATTTTTTTACAAGTTTGGAAACGTCAACCATTCAATGGTGCTCCTTAAGTTTTCAGAGAATCGTATTAGTCAGACAGGTATAAAAATTAGCAGTCATATTCATAGTTTAATTAGTTTTTAATCGAGTCCTTTTAAGAATTTATGTATTTGATCTTCGATTATCCATTGCATCTTAAAGTATGGTCATTTCTTCTTTTTATGAGATAATAAATCATTGGAAACCAAGCTATTCCAAAACTAGCAACTGAAAGAACAGCCCACATCGAGAACCACATTATTTTGTCGGTTTCTTTTCGCAAAGTAATGGTTTTTTCGATTTTCAGCAGGGTTTCCTTCATTTTGTCACTTCGCTATTAAGTTCTGTAGTCTATTAAAAAATGTTTCAGATCTAGATCAATTCTGTTTAATATAAAAGTTAAAGTAATAACCGGAAAAAGAAAGTTTGGCAAACTATTTAATTTATGAAGACGTCATTTCTGAGATAATGGTAGCTAAGTACGAAGAAAAGAATCAAAAGAATTTTCTTATTTCTGTGATCATTCCAGTGTTTAATGAAGAAAAAACAGTTGGCAACATAGTTACCCGAACAAAAAAGACACTTGAAAAAATGGGAGTTTCTTATGAGGTTCTGGTTGTTGATGATGGTTCAGATGATAATTCTGCAGATATTGCAGATAAACAAAAAGTTGTGGTTTTGAGAGTTACTCATCAGGGGAAGGGTTTTGCTCTAAGGACCGGTTTTAAATATGCAATTGGAGAATTAGTGATTACTTTGGATGCGGATGGTTCTCATAAGCCTGAAGAGATTCCATTGGTTTTAAAATATTTAATTGATAATAAGGCAGACTTTGTGATAGGTTCAAGATTCTCGAATTCTGAAAAGGATGAGATTAAGATTCCTAAAATAAATAGAGCAGGTAACAGGTTGTTCAATAATTTAACTAGATACCTGACTGGTGTTAATGTTTCTGATTCTCAATCTGGATTTAGAGCGATCAGAGCCTCTTTGATAAAAAAGATGAGATTAAAATCTCGCGGGTACGAGGTTGAATCTGAAATGCTTGTTAAAGCTTTGAGATTAAACGCAAGAGTGAAAGAGACTTCTATAAGTTTTGATCAAAGAACTATAGGAAGCTCCAAACTTGATCCTATTCAAGATGGTATAAAAATATTGTATGCAATAATTGCTGCTTATTTATCATGAGAAAAATAATAATTATGAAAATTGAAAAGTGACAAATATTTGAATAACAAACCAAATGAAGAAAAGGAGTTGCTTCCTGGGGTCAGTATAATAGTCACAACTTTTAACAGTGAACTAACAATAAGTGAATGTCTTCGTTCTATTTTAGAATTAGAGTACCCCAAAAGTCTTCTTGAAGTAATAGTAATTGATGGAGGTTCAACCGATGCTACAACAAAATATGCTAAAGAATTTCCAGTTAAAATTATTTATAGTCAACTTAATCCTCCAGCTGCATATAATCTTGTTTTAAAAAATGTAAAAAATGAAGTTGTTGGTTTAATTGATTCCGACGCAAAAGTCGAAAAAAGTTGGCTCACAAAACTTGTTAAATATTTAGATGATCCCAAAGTAGCAGGTGCAAGTGGAACAGTTGAAACATGGAATAAAAACAAATTAATCCCACGAGTCATAGGCTATGAACTAAATTACAGATATTCAAGACTCCCTAATACTATTGAGAGGGTAGCAACAATGAATTTGCTTCTAAAAACGAAGCTTATATTTGAAATTGGTGGTTTCGATGAGGCTTTACCAACACAATATGATACAGATATCGGAGCAAGATTAGCAAAAGCAGGATACAAAATAGCATTTAATCCAACTGCAATTTGTTATCATTTCCATCGTCCAACTTTATTTGCATTCTTCAAGCAACAATACAAATATGGTCAGAATACGTGGAAACTCTACTTTAAGCATCCAAAATTAGCAAAAGGGGACAAAATTACTGATTTATGGATGAATATACAACCTATAATATACGGTATTGCGGCTTTGTTCTTACTAATCAGTATAGCCACAAAATTCAATTTAATACCTTCTTTAATCTTCAGTTCAATTGTTGTTATAACCTTGCTACAATATTTTATTTCAGCTGCAAGAATCTCATATATTTTCCAAGATTTATCAGCAATGTATCTCATAATAATTTATTTTACGCGAGCATTAGCATGGACAGTGGGTGGAACAATCTCTGTGATCCAAACTGCACTAACAGGTCCGGGGTTTAGACAATGAATATTTGCTTAGTAACACCCGAATATTTTCCAATTTCAGGAGGAACTGGAGCCTATGTTTATTATCTTTCGCACTATCTCCAAAAACTTGGTCACAATGTTCACGTTGTAGCTAGAGATAAGAAGAATTCAGAAAGAATATTTCATGGAATTAAGGTTCACTACATAGCTGGAACTGGAAATGCCCTTGTAAAATTTTTTAAATTTAGTCGATCGGTTTCCAAAAAAATAAAGGAACTAAACCATAAGATTGGTTTTGATATTATTCATGCAAATCTCCCCTTGGTTCCAAGTTTCGCAATACCAGATAATTCGTCTAAAGCAATCGTTTGTGCAGTTCACTCAACATGGAAAGGGGAGGCTTTAGTAACAAAATGTGATAATCCAAGAAAATTGAATCCCAACGAGAAAGCTATGCTTAGGTTTAATTTTTTGTTGAGATATTTTGAAAAGAAGCTTATGAAGCGATCAGATGCTTTGATTGCAGTCAGCAAATATACAGTTAATGAACTTACTAATCTTTATGGAATAAACAAAAAATAGATTCATGTAATATACAATGGAGTGGACGTAGAAAAATTTAAACCAAGACCTGATAGTGTCAAGTTACGGCAAGAATTCGGTTTAGAAGAAGATGTAAAAATTGTTCTTTTTGTAGGGCGTTTGTATCATAGGAAAGGGTTAGAAATTTTATTGCATTCAATTCCTTCAGTTCTTAAAGAGTTTAATAAAGTAAAGTTTGTAATATCAGGTGCAGGTTTTAAACAAAAGGAATCAAGTTTACGATTATTGACAAAGACACTAAAAATAGAAGATAGTGTCAAATTCTTGGGTTACGTTTCAGATGAAAAACTTCCATTTCTCTACTCTACTTCAGATATTTTTGTTTTGCCTGCAATCTATGAAAATTTTCCTTTTGCAATACTTGAAGCCCAATCCTCAGGACTTCCTGTAATCTCCACAAAAGTGGGAGGAATACCAGAATTTCTTATTGATAATGAAAATGGATTTATTATAGAACCTGGAGATTCAATCCAATTAAGTCAAAAACTTCTAAACCTTCTACAGAATCCTGATCTTACAAAAAGGATGGGAAAAAAAGGAAGAAAAATGATTGAAGAAAAATTAAGTTGGGAACTGATTACTAATCAAGTTATTGATCTATATAAAAATGTATTAATGACTGTTTAGCGAGGTAAAGAATTATCCCAATATTTGTCGACCCATTCTTTTCCTTTAATTTCCATATCGACTTTACGGTATACGTCTAAGCAACCTTGAAGCATGTTTAAGAAAGGGGTTCCGAAACAGAGACGTGTGAGAAAATAGTTTTTGTATACCCAACGTTGTGTCTTAATAGCTAAATCAGCATAAGGAAGTAAGAATTTTCGTTTAATGGCATCAATTTTTTCACCAATAATTTGGTATTCGATTTCTTCTTTCATTAGATATTCATTAACAAACTGTAAATGACTGATATCCTTCCAATCGATTCCCATTATTTCACAGCATAACTTATCCATAGCAATTAGATCACTACTGGTTAAGATAAGGTTCATAGGTATCACGATTCCCCTGTTAGGTCCATTTCCTTCCATTGCAAATGTAGCATCCATAACAACAAATTTTGGTTTCAAAAGAACCAACAGATCATGCATTACCATATCGAATTTTGGATGAAGAAAAATACGTCTATCATTAGGTATACAACCAAATAGATTCTTTATTGCACCACTATACTTTGTAAACTCATGAGTTTTCATCACAGGAACATCAACAATAGAATCTGCTTCAATAAGAGTTCTAGGTAATGGATAATTATGCAAAACAAAGGTTCGAGTATCCTGAACATTTACTGTTTTGTCCTCAGAGAGATTAATTGCCTTTCCCCCTGCTTTTTCTACAATCTTCTTTACGCCAGTTAATGCAAAAGCTGTGTTACAACAGTAGTTATAACCATTTGATTCTCCAACTATAACATCTTTGGCGCGATCTCTAAGAATACGAATTAAATGGAACAGAACATGAGGATTTGTAACAGCTCCTTGAATATAGTATTTGGAACATAAATTTGGTTTAATAAAAACAGTCCCATGAATATGTTTAGTCCAATCAGCGGCTTTCAGGGCCTCTTTTAGGGCATACTCTAAGTTTTCATCGGTTTTAAAGACCCCAATTTTCACATTTTTAATTTTAGTCTCCCTCCGAAAGTTTTCGGATACAACCGGGGTCAGGCATAAGGTAGTCATCATAATAGGCGAATGCTCTTGCTCTACATCCGCCACAAATGAACTTGTAACTACATTGACCGCAACGTCCTTTCAATTTCTTTCTATCCCTTAGGTTACGAAAAACTGTGGAATTCTTCCAAATATCTTCAAGTTTTTCTGTTTTTAAATCTCCAACCACAAGGGGCATAAAAACACAAGGTTGAACTTTTCCTTCAGGAGAAATTGCACAATAGAATCTGCCAGCTCCACAACCTCCTATAAAATCCCCAAGAGATTTTGCTCTTTTACTAATTTTTGCTGCTTCCATATGTGCAAGCGGCATTATTATATCATCTTGACTGGGAGAATGACATTCCAAAGCTACTCTTGCAAGTTGCGGGGTTGTGCTGAGTATTGCAATTTTATGATCCTCAGACAATTGTCTATTTAAATAGCTTAGAATTTCTTCCCGTTCTTGGGGAGAGGGATCAAATCTAATTATTTCTTTACCTCTACCTGTTGGTATAAAATTAAATAATGTGAATCTGTCAATTCCCATTCTTTCAGCCATTTCAAGAATGGCTGGAATTTCTTTTAGATTATTTTTGGTTGCTGTAACAGCGATACAAGTACAGATGTCTGCATTTAAACAATTTTTCAATCCTTGTAAAGTCTGATCAAAGGCTCCAAGTTTTCCTCTAAAGAAATCGTGTGTTTTAGCATCAGCACCATCTAGGCTAACTTCAACGTAATGTATACCAGTTTCTTTGAGTTTTTGGACATTTTCAGAATTAAGTAAAGTTCCATTTGTTGCTAAAGAAACATATAGACCAGAATTAACAGCATGATGTGCAACTTCATAAAAATCTTTTCTCATCAAAGGTTCACCACCAGAAAAAGCTAGTGAAGTAACACCAAAATCTGCTAATTGATCTACTATTTTTATTGCTTCTTCAGTTGAAAGTTCATTCTTTGAAATATTTCCTGATTCTGAGTAACAATGTTTGCATCTAAGGTTACATTTGTATGTAAAGTTCCATACAACTAGAAAGGGAGCATGAATTTGTACTGGACGATTAAAACCAAATTCCTCAAATCCAGACACTAAGCTAAAGATAGCTCTTCGAACATAAGAATCAGTAAAAAGTTTAATTATTCGGTTTTTTTCCACAGCTAAGCTTTTTTGAATAAAGTTTATCCAAAATTCTATCACTCTGGAATAAACAGTACAATATGAACAGTGGGTATTATTATTGCCAGTGTA
>JARRMA010000078.1:0-5567 GCA_037386505.1 Candidatus Bathyarchaeota archaeon | reverse complement strand
TATGAAAATTGCTCATAAAAATCACTATGAATTCTTTTTGCAAGGTCAAAAACTGTTGAACCTTTTTTTATTGTAAAAGGGCGGGGAGATGCATCCTTTTTGTTTGGTTCTTTAGTATAAATTCGAATAATATCTAACATATCAAATATTTCTGAACCTAATTCCTCTAATCCCTCTTTTGTTAAACAAGAGATGGCGATAACTTTCATTTGATTTCCTACAATTTTCTTAAGTTCCTCTAATCTTTCTTTAGCCAAAGGATGATCTGTTTTATTAGCTAAAATTAAAGCAGGACGATACACTTTACCTTCAAAAATTGCTTCCTCAACATCATCAAGTGTAGCTTCACCACGAATTTTTATTGTAGCATCTCGAATTCCATAACTTTTCAAAAGTCGTGTTAGATCCTTAACTGAACAATCAATCAACTTTCCTAACACAATAAATTTGAGTTTAGCTCCCATATGCTTTTTTTCAATTTCAATACGAGCATTGGGCTTTTTAGTTAAAATTTTTGATTTATCTAATTCTTGACTAATCAGATCATATTGTTTAACAGGATCTTTTGATAGGTCAACCATCAAAATAATACCATCCGCATTTCTTGCAGACGTCAATGTTTGTAATCCCCAAGAACCCCCATTAGAAGAACCTTCCATAAGAGCGGGGGTTTCAACCATTTGAAGTTGCAAGTCCTGAAAATTAAACATTCCAGGAGTTGGTTCTGTTGTAGAATAGGGATAAGCTAAGACTGCAACTTTGGCGTTAGTCAGAGTAGATAATAGACTACTTTTTCCAACATTTGTTGGCCCCAAGATAACTATTTGAGCATCACCTTCTTTTTCTACAAAAATTTTGGGTCCAACAGCTACTCCGGTTCTTTTTTGTTTTTTATCTTCAATTTCTTGTTTAAGTACTGAAATTTTTCGTTTAACTTGTGCTCGAAGATTCTCGGTTCCTTTATGTTTTGGGAATAATGTCATAAATTCCTGCAATTTTTTTATTTTTTCTTCAGGCTTTCTGGCTAGAGATGCTTCTCTGTACTTATTTTTTGCCTCTGCAGGAAGATTAGCTGGCATAGTATAACATCTAATAGTTAGTTGTAAATGGAAAACAATATTATCTTTTCGAAAATAGTAGTAAACTTTAACCTTCCAAATGAACTACAAATCTATAGAAAATCGTAAGAATATTCATTAATTCTGGTTCGTTTCGGAGAAATTTATGTTGACTAAATCAAATGTTTTTAATCCCAGGAATATTGAAATTTTAGAATCTGAAGATAGAAAAGATTGGCAAAACCCTCAACAAATATTAGATTTAATTAATTTGAAGTCCTATTATGCTGTAATCGACTTAGGTTGTGGAAGTGGCTATTTTTCAATTCCCATATCTAAAAGGGTAAGCAAAGTATATGGTATTGATTTTCAAAAAGAGATGTTAAATTATTTTAAACAAAAAATTGAAAAAAAGAAAATTCAAAACATAGAGCTTATGCGTTCTAAAGCTAATACGATTCCTTTAATAAAAAACTGTACAAATCTACTATTGACAGTAAATACTCTTCATGAATTTGAAGATAGAAATGAGGTAATCCAAGAAATTTATAGGTTAATTAAAGAAAATGGAAGAGTAGTTATAATTGACTTCAAAAAGGAAAAAACAAATTTTGGACCACCTATGGCGATTAGGATTTCAAAAGATGACGCAACTAATCTTTTTACAAATAAGGGTTTTAAAGTTACTAATTCCTATGATTTAAAATATCATTATCTGATTATCTTCCAAAAAATATAAACACTAAGAAATTTGTTTATGCTTTTGTATCCAGATAAGATTTTAATCAAAATTAAATACAGGTGTTAGGATGTCACCAACTATTATTTTAATTTTTTAATGTTATTACTATTGAAAAATAAGGCATAATTGAAAGTTAAAAACATTCAACATAAACTATGTTCGAATTAGAGTAGGCAAAAAGGACCATTATTACTAGGTTTAAGAGGTATTTTTAGGCAAATTGGTGATATTGGTGGTATATTTAATACCCACATAATTCAACATCACCAAAATCAAAATTGCTAAAAATACTTGTAAATAATTACCAAATTAACAGTTCCTACCAACTGTCATTCTTAAATATTAAGAAGACCCCATTTGTGAATTGGTCATTATGGAAGATCTAACTTTACCCGAAGTTGAATCTGTTCGAGAACGCATAGAAAAGGCACGATCTGAAGAGGCAAAATTCTGCTTAATGGCTGCTTATCTCTTCTGTGCTCGAGCATCAGAAATAATCGGAGCAACAAATAGATATGATATATCACATAACCAAACAATGGCTCGCGGACCTACAGGAAAAGATGTTAAACTAGAGACTTTTGAATTAGGAGATATTAAAACCGATGCTGCAGTTTTCACCGTTAGAACAGCTAAGCGAGATGGAAAGATTAGAAAAATTGCTTTACCCCTTAAAAAACAGTTTGAACCTTGGACCGAATCTCTTTATGATTATTACAATGAACATGGACCAGACAAAGTTTTTCCTTTCACAAGACAAAAAGCATGGGAATATGCACACGAAGCATTCAAAGGTTTAAGCTACCCTATAGAAAAATATAATCTATATCAACCGGAAGATCCGAAACCTAAACCTGTAAGGGCACATTTAAAACCTTTTAGAACCCATGCATTGCGTCACTTGAGGGCCACAGAATTAATTGAAACTTTCGGATTCACAGGCTTTGATCTCTCTGTATATGGAGGTTGGACATTAAGGAGCATGGTTGGTGTTGGTTCTGCTATGTCCCGTTATGCACATCTTGATTGGAGAAGATATTTCCCAAAATTATTGAAGAAAAGGTTTTAATTTAATTCAAAAATGACCTGTTTTTAGTATCACTTTATACCCGATTAATGAAAATAGAGGCTATGGCAACTAAAATAGTAAAAATAATAGTTCTAAACTCATAAAATAAACAATTTAATGTTAAAACAATGTTAAATTAACAGTTTCGTCAAACTGTTAGAACAGCCTATTTATAAAATTAAATTACTGATCGTTTCAGCTCTAAAACAAATTAGCAAGAAAGCAAATTAACAACATTTTTCCACAAAAAAGGATTAGTATTATGTTAATTCAAAAATCTGAAATGTTCCACACTCAACAATAAACACTCCATATTTTTACGCAAAAAGGGTAGGGCTGGGACATCAAAAAGTACCAAGTGTTTCTAAATTAGCTAAAATTGGAAAATCAATATTATCTCAGAACCAAAAAAATATTAATTAGTGGATACAAAAGCATCAACAAATTCCTTCAAAAACTTAAAAACTTGAATATAAAATCAAAAAAAGATCTGTAATTAAAAAACTGAATATGCTATTTAATAGTATTTTTATCTTTCAAATACTGTGCAATTCCAGGGTTGATCTTATAATAAAAATGCGCTATTTCTTTTTTATGTCCTTGGAATTCATCTAAAAAATTTTGAAGTTGTAAAATCGGAACCACAGGAACTTTATTATAAAATTTAACTGGACCCGGAAATAATGATACAATTGCAGGAAAAAGAATTGCTTTTTTCCAATCAGTTAAGTCAATACTATGTTGAATATCTTGTAGATTCTTGGATAGTACTTCTGTTCTTTGTGATTGAGCTGCAGCCATTCTGCTTATTGCTGAATTACCCCAACTTCGGCGCCAACGTTTACAATCTACGCATACAATAATTGGTTCACTATACGCGAGAACGTCAATCTCCCATCTTCTTTGTGCTGCCTTAAACCTGAAACGACGTTTGACAGTGAAATTGTTTTTTTCAAATGCAGATGCTGTAAAGTTTTCAAATTCTATCCATTCAAGAACTTTGCAAACTCTTTCGATATCAGTTCCTTGATTAATTGCGTGAATAGCTAAGTTGATTCTTTGGTTCGAAGTTAGTTCGATCCTTTCGTTTTCAAATTCGATAAATCCGAGCTCACGAAGATCAATTAAAATATTGTTGGCAACTTTGTCAGGAACATTTGCTTCCCTAACAATCACACTTTTTTTAGCTAATCCAGTATTAGAGTGCTTAAGAATAGCAATAAGCAAATCTGTCTTGATAGTCATATTGCTTAAACTACCTCATTCTTTAGATAAATAAATCCTCGTTCGAAGGACGAATTAATTTCTTTGAAGTAGCATTTTCAGACTTTGAGTACGAATAACCTCGAATTATTGCTGCAGGAATACCTTCATTTGTTTGTCCAATTACAAGTTCAGCAGCAGAAGCTAATTCGTCAGCTATGGCTGTTCTTTTAATTTTAATTGTATATCCGAAAAGATCTTTTTCGCCCCTTCGATCTCGAATTGGCTCAAGACCAGCTGTTCCTAATGCTATGTTGATCTCTCCCCTTCGAAATGGACGACCATGAGTATCCGAAATAATTACAGCCACCTTTTTTGAAATTAATTCATTTATTTTTTCTCTAATTCTTTTTGCAGATAAATTAGCATCTTTAGGTAACAGCGCAATAACACTGTTTCCGGAGACATTTGACTGATCAACTCCAGAATTTGCACAAATAATTCCCTGTTGAGTTTCTGTAATTAGTTTTCCATTACTCATTCTAATAATTCGTTTAGATTCTCTAAGAACAACTTCAACAAGTCTAGGATCTTTTTCAGTGGAATCAGCGATATTCCTAGCAAACTCTGAAGGAATAATAGTCTCGAGATCAATAACAGTTCCTTCTGCTCTAGAGACAACAACATGAGTAATTACAATTATATCATCGTTTTCAATAGGTGTCCCTTGATCTTTCGCTGCTTTAAAAATTAAAAAAGCTAATTCGTCACCAGTTTTTATTATCGGTAAATTTGTGATTGGAATAATCTTAATTTGGTTCAAGGAAAATTCCTCTTATCTAAGATGTATGTTGATTATTTTATATTCTTCGACTTCAAAAACATTTTTTATTTATAAAAAAGTAAATAATTCAAAATTATTTTTATGCAATATTTAGATATTTACATAAAAATTCATATCAAGTGTTATTTAACTATTGAAATAAAAAATTGATATTTAACTATAACTGTAAAAAATATTTAATCCATTTATTAATAAATGAAATTTTTTTGTTAAAAATAGGAGAAAAAACTATCTCAATATATAAATCAGAACAATTAATTCAAGAAAGATTCTGCTTTCTCAAGATCCTGTGGTATATTAATATTAAAAAAAGATTCAAGATTATCTATTCCTTTAAGAACCAAAGTTGAGATATAACGTACTTTATGGAGCCTATTAATCATAGACCGCATATTCATGTATCCTTGGTCTAATGCAATTTTAGCCGCAATAAGAGAAGATTTTATATGATAAACTGCCTGAAGAGGTTCAATATAACCACTTGGCCAACGAGGAATAACAGCTTGCCTATTAAAGCTCGAATCAAAGAGAAAAGAAATAATATTTCGTGAAATCAGCGGAGCATCGCATGGCAAGAGAACCGAATAACCAGTTTTAATTTCCTGAAATCCCGTAATTGTTCCTACAAGTGGCGTTTGTGTATGATATTTG
>JARRMA010000077.1:0-6361 GCA_037386505.1 Candidatus Bathyarchaeota archaeon | reverse complement strand
GTTGATATAAAATTCAATCTACAGTTAAACATTCTTCAACTTAAATTCTTGGAAATACTTACATGTTATTTTTCAGTAAATATAATTATCTAAACGTTTTTAAGCACTAGCATAAATGAATTCAAATCGCGGGTAGGTGGTACCTCCCACCCGTTCCGCAATAAAAATCCCGGAGTGGGGAGGTAAAAAGAAAAAAATGAAAATAGAAACAAAAGAGATAAGTCTAGCAATAACTTTTTCAAGTTTATACGCAATTTTAGTAATTTTTTTAGCTCCAATATCTTTTGGTCCAATTCAATTACGGATTGCAGATTGCTTGATTCCTTTAGCAGCTTTGTTTGGTTGGCCAGTAATTTTTGGAGTATCGTTGGGATGTTTGGTAGGTAATGCTTATTTTTGGTTAGGTCCTCAAGACGTTTTTCTTGGCGCATTGGCTAATCTTTTAGCGGCAACATTAATTTTCCTACTTAGAAGAAGGCAAGTTATGGGTTGCGTTATAGGATCTTTACCAATTGGAATAATTGTAGGAGGTTACCTGTGGATTTTCTTTCCACCACCAGATATCTTTGGCATACAATTACCCATATGGAGTGCTATGATTATAAGCATCACAATAAGTACATTAATTATGGTAGCAGGAATAGGTTACATTTTATTACTTTCTTTGGAACATTCCAGCATACTCAAGGTTTTAAAATCGTCGGGACTAAAAATTTATACAAAGAATTAAGAAACCAATTTCATTACCTTTTGGATAACCGATTGTGTTAGAAAAAAGAAGGTTGAATATATTTGCATATACAAGATATAGTGAGAAAATATGGATTACGAAAAAATTTTTGATTTAGCAAAACCGTATTTAAAGAAAAATGATTTTGGGATGCCACATACCCGAAGAGTTTTTGAAATTGCCAAAAAGAATTTTATTATTCCCAAAGAAATTGAGGAATTAGTATTTTGTTCAATTATTATGCATGACATAGGAGGTAGTACTATAGAAAAACAATACAAGCTTGGTCCAGAAATAGCTGAAGTCATATTAAAAAAATTAGGTTATGAAGATATTTTTGTTCAAGAGGTTTGTGATATTATTCAAACGCACCATGATCATCCAGATAATCCATCTTTGGCTTTTAGAATTCTTTATGATTCAGATAAACTTGTTATGTTTTCTCCTGAGGAGTTTCCACATTACAATTCAAAACAAAATTTCAACTGGGACCAAATAATAAGTTTAATTTATGATGACTATGCCAAAGAATTTGCTAAAAAACTGTTAAAACAAAGAATCAAGAACGCACTTGAAGAATAACATGAATTAGCTTTTTGAGAGTCCTTGAGCTTATATAGAACCATTACACAGTTCGAAATATAAAGAGATGAATTCAAGTGTCCAAAAAATATAACATCGTTGTTTTACGAGGAGACGGTATCAGTAAAGAAGTCATTCCAGAAGCCGTCAAGGCACTGAAAGCCGCCCAAGACTCCGTTAAAGGTCTTCAAATGAATTTTACTGAATATGAATGTGGTTTTGAATATTACCAAAAAACAGGAGAACCATGGCCAACAGATGCATATCCAGCATGCAAAGAATCCGATGCAATCCTTTTCGGAGCTGTAGGAATGCCAGGAGTAGCTGGATTAGAACACATTGTATATGTTCATAGGTTACTTCGACAAAAACTTGACCTATATGCTAATGTGCGTCCTGTTAAACTTAGAACAAATATTCAATGCCCATTAGCGGGAAAAAAACCAGGAGACATCGACTTAGTCATTGTAAGAGAAGGAACAGAAGATCTTTACACACCGATAAGAGGGATACTAGAACGGGCTGAAAAAAATGAAGTAGGAATAGATGTCAAAATAGTTACTCGTAGAGGGTCAGAGCGCATTATAAAATTTGCTTTCGATCTATGTAAAGCAAAAAATAGAGGAGCCCCATCTGATGGAAAAAAGAGGGTAACTTGTGTCGATAAAAGTACAGTTCTTAAGAGTTGTGCACTTTTCAGAGAAGTTTTTGATGAAGTAGCAGAAAATTATCCAAGTATTGAAAAAGACTATGCGTTAATAGACGCTTGGGCTCAATGGGCAATTAGACGTCCAGAGTATTATGATGTAGTTGTAACAACAAACATGTTTGGAGATATTATCTCAGATTTAACATCAACTTTTCAAGGAGGCTTAGGAGTAGCTCCAAGCGCCGAGATAGGAGACAGATATGGAATGTTTAGACCAATTCATGGAAGCGCACCAAAATATTATGGCAAAAATGTTGCGAATCCTATTGCAACTATTTTGTCAGCTAAAATGCTTCTTGATTGGTTAGCTCAAATGCATAATGATGAATCAGCACAAATAGCGGCAAGCAAAATCGATAATGCAGTTGATTTAACCCTTGAAGAAGGCAAAGTGCTTCCACGTGATTTGGGTGGAGAAGCAAAAACTAATGAAGTCGGCAATGAAATAGTCAGAAAAGTTCATAATTCATAAATTTCTGATTTCTGAAAATCAATAGTTGATTTATTTCAATTATCCAGTTATATTCAAAATGTTGGAAGTATGCTTACTTCTCATTTTTATTTTTACAAAAAAGAGGGACAAAAAGTCAATATCATTAAAACGGAAGTTTCTTACTTAACGTAAAACATGTCCTTAGTATCTTGTGGAGCATTTGTAGATTCTTTTCTTAGTTTTTTCTCGACTTTCTTTTCTTGGGTTCCTGTTATCTTTGCATCATAATCAACAAAAGCGCATACAAGGTCTGAAAGATTTTTATTAATTTCAACAAGCTCATCTAAAGAGAATTGAGCCATAACATCAGGATTGTCAGCCCATTGCATCCAACCAGTAACACTTCGTTGTAATGCAAGAATCGTAAATCTAATGGTTCGTACCATATCTAATCGGTCTTGACCTGCAACTTTTGAAGATTTTTTTATTTCTTTAAGTATTCTTTGGCAGTCACTGACCCATTTTCCATCCATTAGTAATACACATTAGGCAATAAGTTTCTCAGTCATAAAAGGTTTCTTAATTTAAAATATTTTTCATAAAGATTATAAGAATCAATAAAATCTCTTCTCAGATATGAACAGGTCTAATAAAGAGACCAAAGAACCTTCTTTAGCGTTTGGTGGGCAAGCAGTGATGGAGGGCATCATGATGCGCTCTAAAAACCATCTGGTGATATGTGTTCGCCAACCTAATTCTAAGATAATTTCGAAGACTGAAACATTACATTCGCTATCAGAAAAGTACAAAGTTCTAAAAGTACCTTTTTTAAGAGGTATTCTTGCCCTCTTCGAAACTTTATATTCAGGGATTAAAGGTATCTATTTTTCTGCAAATGCTGCTTTTAATGAAGATGAACAAGAAGAAGAAATCCTTAGTTCAAAAGAAATTGCAGTTGTGGTTGCATTTTCAGTTATATTATCAATACTTCTTTTTAGTGTAGTTCCTTATTTCTTAACATCTCTAAGCTTCAAAGCAGGAATAATTTTTAATCTTATAGAAGGAGGAATTCGACTTAGCTTTCTTTTGGCATATCTTTTTATCGTTTCTATGATCGGAGACTTCAAACGTATATTTCAGTATCATGGAGCAGAACATACAGCAATTAATGCATATGAAGCTGGAGTAGAATTAAATGTTGAAAACGCTAGAAGATTCTCTAGATTCCATTCTAGATGCGGAACATCATTTCTTCTGATAGTAACTGTAATTAGCATTTTTTTCTTCTCACTAATAACAAGTCCTGATTATTTTGTAAGGTTATCTTACAGAATTTTGCTCATTCCAGTAATTAGCGCAGTTTCGTACGAAATTCTAAGACTCAGCGATAAATACAAAGATTCACGAATCGTTAAAGTATTAGTTGCTCCAGGATTGCTTCTTCAGCGCTTTACAACTAGACCACCTGACGATCAGATGCTAGAAGTAGCAATAAAAGCTGTAAAAGAAGTAGAAAGCCTACAATGTGAAACTAAATAATTCACCGAGAAGCCATTTAAATAGGATTATAGGTCACTTTTAAAGAATAGGCGAATAAAGTGGACACCTTAAATTTTGACTTAAAATCATGGAGGCTTTTTTTCACATTATATAAACTAGCAGAGTTAGGAGCTTACAGTCGAACAATTAAAGTTTCTACAGAATATCTTGCCGAAAAAATAGGAGCTTCCCAGCAAACAGCATCTAGGCACCTTATCAAATTAGAAAACATTGGGTGGATTACACGAACAATAACACCCGAAGGATGTCTAACAAAAATCACCAAACTTGGAGTTACTGAACTTAAGAAACTTTATTCAGAATTACGTGTTATCTTCGAATCAATTTACCCTCCATCAATAACATTAGAGGGAGTCCTATTCAGTGGTTTAGGGGAAGGAGCATACTATGTTACCAAAGAAGGTTACAGAAAACAGTTTATCGAGAAACTTGGTTTTGACCCATATCCAGGAACACTTAATATAAAATTGATAGCAGATTATGATTTGAAGGTCCTGTCCGAGCTTGAAACATATCCAGCAATTGAACTTGAAGGATTCGAAGATGAATCAAGAACATTTGGTTCAGTCAAATGCTATCCAGCTATGATAAATAACAAGGTAAAAGGAGCAGTTATTCATGCCCTGAGAAGCCATTACGGATCTTCTGTATTAGAGATTGTATCTCCGAATTTTCTTCGAAATAAACTTAAATTGAAAGATGGAAACAAAGTAAAAGTCGAAATTTTATTACCGCCTTAATAAATTATGTATTGAACGATTCTATTATCTTTCTCACAATTTTTGAAGAACTGTCAAGTTCTCTCTTTCCAAACCTTCCGATTTTTGCTACTTCAATGTTGACTCTCTTTTCTTTTATCGCTTTCATGACTTCATGTTCAATTTCATCTTGATCATGACCTACTGCTATCACATCTGGTTGTATCTTTTCGATAACTTTGTTTATACTAAAATCTTCCCAACCAAGAATAGCTTCATCAACAACTTTTAATGATTCAACAAGTGCACGTCTTTGATCTTCAGGCATGATAGTCTTTTTCCCCTTTCTAGCTTTAACCGTACTATCTCGAGCAACTATGACAATTAATTCTGCATTTTTACCACCTGCCTTCTTTGCTTCTTCCAAAAATCTAACATGTCCTAAATGAAGAAGATCAAAAGTTCCAGAAGCTAATACAACTCTTTTCTTATTCTTCCTCACCATGAAAATTCAACTGCTCCCAACAATCTCAACGCATCTAGTAGCCCTTCACAATAAGCTACTGAAGTAAGACTCGTTTCTAATTTTCCTTTCTCCTGATAATACTTTGCATCTTCGAGATATCTCTTAGCCCAATCAAAAACTGTTTTTGCTTCACTCTCATTAATATGCAATTCATCAGGTAATTTTTGTATCTCATTAATGACTCTTTCAGCTCCGTGGATATATTTGGTAATACATCGATTTTCATTTTACAATCTCCTTAATCTCATTTGGGGCATCTGCCAAGATTATCAAAGCTTCTGCTTCCATAAAATTTAAATTCCCCAAAAAGATAAGAGTATGCGGAGGAGCCCAAAAGTAATAATTTATTATTTTTTCTATATAATCTGCTTTAACCACAGAATGAGGCGAACCTGCTCTTGCAACTCCAACAACAAATGTTTTTGAAGTAACAATATGTTTCTTCTTCTTTGCTTCTAGAGTTAAAAGTATCTCAAGTGCGTGATTTACAGTTAAATATCTATTTTCTTCTGTTTTGATGTCTAAGAGACACATTGTATGTAATCCCATTTTCTTATTATTTAGAATAACATTGTATGGTGTTTCAGAGACAAATCCATCTTCAGAAAAAGGCACTGTAACAGATTTTCCATATTTATAGTTCTGTAATCCAGATATACTTCTTACTGCAGAGCTAACAGAAGCATTATGTATTAGACGTGTTTTGATTCCTTTTTTCTCTGCAATAATACGTAAATCTATATGTGTTGTAGCAATCATCGGATCCCCTTGAACCAAAAAAACAGTCTTTCCTTTGTTTGCAGACTCAAATAGTTGTTTTCCATCTTCATTCTCCAACATGTATCGCGAAACAGTAATGATTTTTTTATCAATAATCTTTTCAAGTCTTTTTATCGAGAACCCGGGCATAAGACTTGTATAGAATTCAGCAAAAACGGTGTCTGCTTCTTTTAGTTCTTCGAGTCCCCTCAAAGTAATGTCTTTTTCATCGTATAACCCTAACCCCACAAAGACGAGTTCGTTCACCGATTTCATACTCCAACTACTTTTACGTAGTTTAGGGACAAAAAATATAACATTATTTGTAGGTTCCGTAATCCTTCCAAAAATTTGGAATTTCTTT
>JARRMA010000076.1:0-10032 GCA_037386505.1 Candidatus Bathyarchaeota archaeon | reverse complement strand
TATTCATTACACAGAAATTAATACTTATGCATCTTCATTATATTCGAATTTTTTTGTTCTTCCTATTTTTCTTATTAGCATTTTCTGGGGTTCAAAAAATTGTTTGTCAATCAGATGTATTAGTTTTGGAATGGGAACAACATTGGGATACATATGGGATAGGGGGAACATGTTGTTATGGCACACAAAATTTCTATGTTGGAGATATTGATGGTGATCAAATTGAAGAGCTAATAACAGGGGGATTTAGCTACCGCATGGAAAATGACACAAGAATAAGTTATGAAGCCCCTCTTAGGGTTTGGAATTGGAATGGAAGTTACTTACAATGTGAATGTAGTCAATCTTGGAAAGGCTCAATACGAACACTTTATGCATTCGATTTAGACAAAGATGGTTTTACTGAGATTATCACTGGGGGAATTTCATTTGAGAATTCAAAGCAGATTCCTCAAATTAATATTTGGACATATGATGGAGTTAATATTCTCCAAAAAGGGTCATTTGAAGGCATATCAGCAAATTCAATTTTTGTTATAGAATTGAATAAACATGAAAAACCATTATTATTGACTGCAGGAAGAATATTTCAAGATAATAAAACGTATGCCCAACTCTCTGTTTTTCAGTGGAATGAAAATGGATTATCATTATTAGATAGCCAGAAATGGTGCTCTTTGAATGAGGCAGATGCCTATTCTGTATTTGCGTACGATTTGAATAGCGATGGTGAAATTGAGATAATTACCGGCGGATATGATAATGACTTAATTAATAGTTGTGGACAACTTCGAATTTGGAGTTTGAATAACAATAACTTGGTTCTAGAGAACAATACTGAATGGCAAATGATTCCAGATGTTTATGGTGTCACTATTAGCGGTTTACCTATGGGAAATACTGCAATTAATGATGTTAAGGTTGAAGATGTTGATTCCGATGGTGTCCCCGAAATAATTACCGGTGGTTGGACGTATGATGGTCAAGTGTTTAATGGCCAGCTTAGAATCTGGAACTTTAACGGAGAAGATATTGTTTTAGAAAATAGTCAAGAATGGATTTCAGAAGATATTACTGAAATTAAATCAATTTCTATTGATGATGTTGATAACGATAATGAGATTGAAATTGTTACGAGTGGATTAACTGCTGTTTATGGAAGTTTTAATAATACTGAGTGTACTCCAGATCATTCTCAGCTTCGAATTTGGAACTGGAAAGATGATTCTTTAATTTTAGAGTTATCTAAAGATTGGACAATCGGAGATGGTGTTGTAGCTTGGAATTTAGAAACCAGTGATATTGATAACGATGGTACAGTTGAGATTATTACTGTTGGATGTATGGGAGTCTCAGGATTATGTGACCCTGATTTAAGAATTTGGTCTATTATTCCATCAGAAAATTCATTTTTAGATGACCAAATTTTTGTAGTTGCTTTGATTATAGTATTAGGTTTGATTGGAATAATTTTTTTAATTAAAAGAAAATAGATAATATTTATTTTTAGAACCAAATTTTTATCTAAACCCAAACGAATAAGAGCTTAATAAGTTAATTTTTATTAGAGGTAGAATTTTGGAACAAACTCAATCTTCAGAAGCAATTCTCAAGACTGCTCTAAATTTGGACGAAGCCATTGAAACTCAAAATATTGAAGTCGTTCTTTCAAAATTTTCAGTCGATTGTGAAATTAAAATACTAGGAATAAAACTCTCTGGAAGAAATGGTGTAAAAAAGTGGATGAAATGGCAATTCAAACATATAGCAAAAATTGAATTTATCCCAATTATAAAAATGGTTTCGGGAAATAAATTCTTTGAAGAATACATCGCCAAAGCGAAGCTTCACGGTGGGGAAGAAATTCTATCAAACCAAGCAGTCGTTTTGGAGTTTAAGAATAAGCTGATCAAGAGTCTACGATTATACTTTGATAGATTGGACTTTGCAGATGCAGTTGCCAAAGATATTGTAAGTAAAACGATCGTAAAAGAGCTTATTAAAAAATCCGTCGAAGGATTAACATAAGCAATAATCAGGTGCTCATAGTAGTACTCATTTGAAAATATAATAATAATAATTTAGTCCAACAAGTTTGCCTTTAACAAGCTCCTTTGATTGAAGTAATACCAGTATAGTTATGGCATCCCAATTATTGACCTTCCATTCTTTTGCTAATTCTTCTAGTGTGAATGCTTTATCGGGATTATCAGAAAAAGTTTTAAAAAACTTTATTGTGTTTGAATCTAAACCAGCATCAAACTCTTGCCTACTAATTGGCAAAATAATTTCTCCTTACACATTTGTATACACTTAAAATAAAAAACTTTGTTATACAAAATAACTTAGGAGAATCCGTTTTTCTTTTTTCGTTTCTTTATATTCTTTTTCCAATCTATAGGGGTAGGTTAAATTATTAGAAGATTTGTTGATTATTTGATTTTATCAATTTCTTTTTGAAGTTTTTCAATTTCTTTGGGATCAGCATTATCTACAAATTCATATATTTTTTTCTTGGTTCTTATTTGCTGTATTTTGTTTCGTTTATTTTTTGGAACTACGTAGATTGGGTAGGCTCGCCAATACATTCTAAACATCATTGCAGGAACGTCAACAGTTTTTTTCACTAATCCGTCATCAACTAACTCTTTTAAGTAATCGGAAAGTCTTTGTCTTGAAATGTGTTTTTCTGATTCGTTTTCGACAAATCGTCTTAGAAGGTTTTTCCATCTTGTTTTGCCGTGCTCATCAATGAAAAGTGCTATATCATATTTAGAAAAATTAGTTTGTCTCATTATAGATCTAATCTCTAAATAGATCTAATCTAAAATCAGACTAATAATCTTTTTGGTTAGTTTTTAATTAAATGTTAACCTCAAACCCAAAAATAAATTAGAATCTTTAACATATATAATAATGAATTTTAATTAACTTCTAGTTCTTGTGATTTAAATGTCAATAAATAAAACTGCTATTGATCTTCAACTTCACATGGCAGTAAAATCTTTAGCGATTTTTCAAGGAGAAATAAATTGTAAAATTGATGAACTAATCAAAAAGGTAAAAATTCTTAAAGGGTTAGAAGAAGATGGAGAAAAAACAGACTTTTTGTTGAAAATGATTTCTGACGATTTGAGTGAATTACAAAAGTTGACTAATCAAAGGAATAATTTGAGCACTCAAATTGAAAGCTGGAAAAAAAGGGTTAGACTTTTGTAAGGGGTTAAGTTTACGACTCTACACAGGAATTGGAAATTTGTTTCCGGTGATCCTTCTAAGTGTGTAGGTTGCTGTGTTTGTGAATATGTTTGTTCAATGGAACATGAAGAAGCATATAATCCCACTAAATCTCGAATTCGTGTTGTGCGTCTAAATCCCTTTATTAATGTGGCTATAGCATGTAGACTTTGCCAGGATCCTCAGTGTGTAGCTGCCTGTCCACGAGAAGCTTTACTGCAATCAGAAGAAAATGGTATGATTATAGTTGATGAAGAAAATTGCAATGGTTGCGCTTGGTGTGTTGAAGCTTGTGATTTTGGTTCTATACAAGTACATTCAAAAAGTAGAGTTGCTTTTGTCTGTGATCTTTGCGATAACAAACCCCAATGCGTAGAATGGTGCCCTGAAGAGGCCCTAGACTTCACAACTGAAGAGATCCTTGCTCAGAAGGCTCGAATATCTGCAGTCAAAAACCTATTCCAAAAAACTCTATGCAGAAGCTAAATTCAATACAAACCATTTTTGATTAATCTAGCAAAAATATATGTAAATGTTCAAAGCAATGTATAATGGGAGATATATGTCAGTTTTTGAGAAAATTTTAGTACCATTGGATGGATCTGAATGTTCGTTTCATGCTTTGGAAAAAGCTATTCACATTACAAAAAAATTTGATTCAAAAATTACTTTGATGAACGTTTATTCAATAAGCATATTTAGATTAACTCCAACACAAGTTTTTGAATCTTTAAAAGAATTAAGAAATTCTGGTGAAGCTGTTCTAGAAGAAGGCATAAAAAAAGCAAAGTCACAAGATCTACAAGTTAAAACAATAATTAAAGAAGGACATACAGTTCAAAAAATAGTAGAAACAGCTAAAGAAAATAATTTCGATTTAATTGTTATGGGTGCAAGGGGTTTAAGTACATTCAAACAAATTCTTCTCGGTAGTGTTAGCCATGGAGTCACAGCGCATGCTTCATGTCCAGTTTTAATTGTAAAATAATTCTAAAAAAGATGAAAAAACCTAGAAAAATTCTTGAGAATTTGCAAAGATTTTCATTTAATTGAGGGATTTTTTGGTTAAAGTGATATCCCATAACATTTTTTTAGATATTTCTTCATTTTTGGAACTGATTTTTCATAGTCTTCCTTAAATAAAGGATATAACATGACGCAAATATCAATGCGATACGAGAGAACATGAAAAAACAAATAGCCGTTATAATAATGCTTCTAATTTTTGCCAGCATGCTTTATGGAAAAGTAGTGATAGCTAATAGCCCTGGACCTGCACCTAATTCGGGTGATAGCATTTCAGACGGTAGCGGGTTTGAACCAACCACATCGACGATTGAACTAGTAATTGTTCTTGTAATTTTTCTTGTTAGTTTATTACTGATTTTCTTTCTCTTTAAAAAACGAAAACAAGATCCGCAACAATCAGACAAAAAGGTTCTCAAGTCTTAGAATCCTAAAGAGCAACATAACCAAGCTAGGTCGCTTATTATTTTCGCCAAAGATATTTAAAACAACCGATCTTATCTAATATCATTTCAAAAATTATAATGAGAGATAAAAGAAATGAAAGATGATTGGGATAAAGAAAAAATTAAAGATGAAATGGAAAAATCAAAAGAAGAATTTCTTATATTAACCACAGGATTAATGGATTCAGTAGTCAAGTTTTGTGTAAGAGCATTAAAAACTTTTGAAGCTGGAAAAGGAGAAGAATTGAATCATAATCAGATCAATGAAGTAGCTACAAAAGAAGTTTATCAAATTATTAACCAAATTTCAAATCCAGAATTTATTAATTTAGCTGCAAAAAAAGCAGAAAATATTTACCTTCAAAATAAAACAAACTAAATATTGAAAAATATTAGAAGTCTTGCTTTGGTTTGATCTTTTTTCTTCTAACGTTTCTTTGAATTACCTTTGGAAAAGGCAACATTATGGATTTAATGATCTTACTCATTGCAGTAGGTTTAGCAATGGACTCCTTTTCGGTTTCTATAACAAGAGGTTTTACAGATAAGGTCAACCATTTTTTTGAAGCATTAAGAACCGGATTTTTCTTTGGACTATTTCAAGGATTAATGCCAATATTTGGATGGTTAGCGGGATTAAGTGTAATAGAATTTATTTCAGGTTTTGATCATTGGATTGCATTTGGACTCTTAATTTTCATTTCTGAAAACATCAATATTAATCCCAGCAATAATAACTGGAATAATTACATTTACTCTTTCTTTTTTCGGAGTTTTTATAGGAAAAAAATTTGGCAACTATTTTGAGAAGATCGGAGTGCTTGGTGGAATTATTCTCATAATTATTGCTATAAGAATACTAGTTGAACACATTGGAATAATTTAACTCAAACATCAAAGACGAGGAGTTTTTGAGAAGATATGATTCAAGTCCCAAGTGATAATTCCAGATATAAAATGTTCGTGAGAATAGCAATTAAGTCTCACCATTTGCCCATTTTGTGCTTATGAGCAAAACTAGATATAAACTCGTAAGAAAGGTGGAGATTATTGATTCTCCGCTGAAAGCCAATATAAGTGCAAAAAAGTAAGTAATGATTGCAGGTATCCAAAGGTGAACAACTTTTAGCATCATTTTTTTGTTCCTCAAACTTTGAAACTCTAACGAATAAATTTTTAATAGAATTCTTCAGTTATAATTGCTGAATAGATTTCTTCTATTCCCGTTAGTCCTCTTAGTCTTTCGATTAAATCGGACAGTTCTTTAAGGGTCTGGAATCTACATTTTATTACTAAGTCAAAATTGGCTCCTTGTACATCAGCTAATTCTTGTACTTCTTTATTTTTTAGAAGTTTATCTACAATTTTTTCCTTTGGAACGTAGTTGTTGTTAGGACTTTTTTCTGCAATGTTGATAAATAAATAGGCACCAATAGGTCTCTTTGTTTTCTCATATTCTACTATTGCTCTGTATCCTTTGATTATTTTATTTTTTTCCAACTTTCTTATCCTTCTATGAACCGTAGATATTGGTAATCCAATTTTTTCAGCAATAGCTCTACTGGAGAGTTTCGAATTTTTCTCTAACGCTTGTAGAATTAGTTCGTCTTTTTCATCCATAAACAGATCGTGGGTTTTTGAACCTCATAAATTTTTCTTATACCTGGATCTGACCCGATGGACCGAAACGAGAAACCTGACTTAACATTTTTGTCTCAAACCAAACTCTAGCCCATATATATTTTTATGCGCATATCTTTAGTAATTTTATTTTTTCACTTTTTTTGCTTTATTCGTTATTTGATAGATTGCATATTCTTTCCATGCGTCGTCTCTATCGATTTCAGTTAAGTCGTATAGAATGTCATTACTTTCTTTATACCATTGATATGCTTGTTCAGGAGTAAAGACAACACCGATTTTACCAAGAGCTTCACTTGATTTATTTTCTATACCAGTTATGACGGATTCAATAGTTTTTTCTGGATCTAAACCTAGACCATAACCCAATAACATTACAGCACTAAATAATTCAGGCAACTGTTCAACCTCAAAATCAAGCTCTAAAGCCAAATTAGCAATTTTTAACAAACGAGCAGTATCAATCTTGTTTTCAGTTGCTTCTTCTAATTCTTTAAAAGATAATTCAGAATTTTTAGTTAAGCTCTCGAAAGTACTTTTTAATCCAGAAACATCCATCCCACAATAGACAAGTCTATAATCAGCCATTCCATTATGACCTTTTACCATCGTACAATTATTATGTAAACAAAGAAATATTCTCAGTCCATTTTTGCTAACAAATTCAGTCATAGGTTCGCTGCAATCTTTACAAACAATTTCTTTAGGCATCATAACTTTTTCCTGTTTTTGTATTATCATATTATATGCTTTTCATAATATTCTTCCTATTTAAACTAAAAATCTTTTAACTAAAGATCCTATGTTTTTTACGATTGTTGTTCCATATTTTATTAGTCGTTTCGCTTCTTGACTGTAAAATCTGGTTATAGGCTGATGTAACGAAATTCCAATATCGTATAGAATAATGTTGAATCTGTTTTCTAGGATAATTAGTACTCGTTCTGTTAGTCTTCCGGAATGTATGAGTAGTTCGTCTACATCTACTCTGAGACAATAAACCAGAATTTGGTCTCAAAAGACTATCATTATGAAAAAATAGAAATGCCATATTTTATATAGAAAAATAAGAAATAACAAATACAATCAGGGATAAAAAATGAGTGAAAACAAATATCCGATTTGTCCAATATGTAAAAAAGAAGTTTTGCTTCCATTTTCGATAATGCAAGTAGCTGTAGAACATCCTGCTGAGAAGACCTATGGAAATTGGATCTGCTCAAATTGTGGATTTTTTCTAACTACAAGAGATACTAGAGCAATTAATCCTGAGAAAGATATTGAATCAGGTTTTAATTTAGATTTACAACAAAAAGTAGAAGATCTACGAAAAGAATACTACAAAAGAGCAGAGAAATAATTTCTCAAATTAATAGATAAACAAAAAATACTTGCAAAATTTGTATAGAAAAAAAGATTAGGCGTTGGTTTTATCAATTGGCAAGTCTGGTAACTCTTGATATTTTCTGTTTAGAGTTATTATGTCACCTGCGACTTTGACTGCATCAATTGGCAAATTAACGCTTACTGACCCCAAAAAGGGTGTTCGTGGTTTTTTGAATCCCAACAATTCAATTGTTTCGTTATTCAAATCTACGGCCAAATGATTTATTTTCCAAGTATCTAGGTCAACATATGCCCCAGAAACTTCACCGACAGCCCTTGCATCACTGCTTACTACTTGTCTTCCATCAATCTTTCGAACTAACAATAAAACACCTCCGTTTCAGATATAGTTAAAAGGACATTAAGCGGGGTCTAAGCCTTGAACTTTTGTTCGACCCACAGTAAACAACGTTTTAATCGTTTTCTAACCTTCAGCCGTTATGGTTAGATCACTCGTTGCTTAGATGCAAACTGTTCTAAGCATGCTCCCCCGCCAACACTACATATATTCTCGGCACCACTTATAAACCCTATCTTAAGACATAAGGTAATAAAAAATTGTACTCGTTCATAACAACATTTTCGAAAATCTCATTTTATAAGTTAATAAATCAATTTATTGCATGATCATATTAAACCAATATATGCATGAATTAGAAATTATATTTGAAATAAGATGTCAACTGTTAATATAACGAGAGTTTTGTTGGATTCTTTAAAATCAAGGGAATTATCTATTGTAGAGTTGTCTAGAGTTTTAGGATCAGTTAATGGGGTAAATGAAGTAGATATTGTAGTTGTTGAAGTTGATTCGAATACAGAAACAATTAAAGTAACTTTGGTTGGTCCTCAGATAGATTACAATGAAGTCAAAAAAGTAATGGAAAAATATGGTGTTTCAATAAAAGGCATAGATGAAATTAAAGTAGTAACATTCTTAAACCTTTTATCAAAGGATTCGTTTTTCCAAATCTTCCAAAAAAGATTCCTGTAACAAAAATTATTCCAAAAGCTATTGAAACAGATATCCATGAAGCTATTATAATGTCTATCAAATTGAATACTTCAAGAATAAAAGGCGTGAGGATTAACCCACAACATATTAGCGGTGTTAAAAAATTGACAAAACCCAATATTAATGCGTATGTTCTATAGTTCTGAGTAATTATTGAGTTCTTCAAATCTAAAAAAAGTGCTTTCTCTAAATCTACTAGTTTTCTTTCTCTTTCAATACTTTCTGACTCGTAAACGCTAACTCCACTAGATATCCCCAAAGCAAAACTACTTGCAACTGCTGTGCCAACAAGGATTCGTAAATTTGGAGTAGTTGAAAAAATAGATCCAATAATTATTCCGATTAAAGTGAAAGTAGAATCAAATAATGTATTTATAAAAAGCCTTCGCAAAATTGGAGAAATTTCCCTTACTCTTCTAAGTAAATTATTAAAACTCAAACCAAATCTTCACTTTATAATCAAGGTCTAAACTGAATTACAGTCTTCTTACTTCTTTAGTATGCAATAGTAATCAGTTTTATTTATACTCATATTAAAGGAAACTCAAAATTCCCGTTGTCATCCTTTTAATCATTTTTTTCCTATAGATGCTTGACAAAAGTGCATTAGCTATGGCGATAACCATAAAAAGTAACCAAACCAACAGTAAAAAGTACAAAACGCGAATCCAAAATAATCACCTAACTTATCTTAACTGTCTCTAGGTCTCTTTAAATCAATTATTACCTTAACTTTATTGTGAAAAACTCGCCATCTTCGTTCATTATCATGAACCAACATAGCAAATTGGGATGAAAGATCAGCAGCTCTATCTAGAAGTTCACTGGACGAATATAACAAAGCAGGAAATCTTTTGTTTTTCTCAATATCATTTCGTATCGACTCTGGAACAAAATCGATTTGCTCTAAAATTAAAAGTGCTCTGTTAACAAGTTTTGATAATAAAATGCTAAGTTGTGCTGCTTGCCAATCATTAATTATTATCCGATGCCTTTCTCCTAAAACATCTTTTAACATTGGAATATTAAGTAACTGTTCAGCTGCTTTCCAAGAATTCTCCATGGCTTTTGAAAGCCAATCACCAGACTTTTCAAAATCATCAGCAATATTTTTTAATTCTCGTTTAAGTTGGAAAATTTCTGAGGGCTCTCCTTCTCCTTCCATAAATAATAAGCCATCATGTTGAATTGTAGATTCTTCATTAATATCTTCGCAGCCCATATACGGATTACCTACGCTTTTCCTGGCTGATAAATGGAGTTAATTAGAATCAACCAGGA
>JARRMA010000075.1:0-5649 GCA_037386505.1 Candidatus Bathyarchaeota archaeon | reverse complement strand
AGGAGTTACTCCATTAACTGTAAACTTCAATGATGCTTCAACTTCATATGATGGAATAATTTCTTGGATTTGGGACTTTGATGATGGAACAACTTCTAATGAACAAAATCCCACTCATGTTTTCACTGTTGGTTCATATACTGTCACATTAACTGTCTATGAGGAAGATGAAGATTCGAATTTAAAATCAACTATTATCACTGTAGTTGCTCCTCCTAACAAATCTCCAAAAGCTGATTTTATCATTGAATCTTCAGATCCAGCATCGCCAAATGAATCTATTTTATTTGAAGACAACTCCGAAGATACTGATGGAGACATCGTTTCTTGGTTTTGGATTTTTGGAGATGGGTCTTCATCGACAGCTCAGAATCCAATTCACGTTTATGAAGAAACAGGAACATTCAACGTTATATTAACGGTTAAAGATGATGACGGGGCAACAAATAATGTAACAAAACAAATAATAATTCAAGAAGTAACTCCACCAGTATCTATTCACGACTATGATGGATTATGGTTTAATAGCAACTTTAGAATAAATTTAACAGCTACAGATGATTACAGCGGAGTGTTAGACACATTCTATATAATTAATGATGGTCAGATTCAGCGAGTAAGCGTTAACGGACAGCCACTATTTACTGAAGAAGGGTCAAACAACACATTGGAATATTGGAGTGAGGATAAAGCTGGAAACATAGAAGATCACCATGTTTTATTAGATATAAAACTCGATAAAACTCCACCAATTGCGAATGCTGGATACGATTTTATAATTGATGAAGATTCAATTATAATTTTTCAAGGTAATAACTCTACAGATAATATTCAAATCACTGACTATACGTGGACTGTTGACGGCGAAAATCAACAACTTAACGGATTAAATCCCCAATATATATTTCATAGTCCAGGAAATTACAACGTCTCATTGGAAGTTACTGACGCTGCTTTGAATTCGGCCTATGATTCGATAAATATTGTTGTTAATGATGTGACCCAACCTACTGCCAATGCTGGAGATGATGTTGTTGTAAATCAAGATGAACTCGTTAATTTTGATGGTTCTAATTCTCTGGATAATGTAGAAGTTACTAGTTATGTTTGGGAGTTTGATGATAATTTACGTCAAGTATTACATGGTATGACTACAAGTTATAGTTTTGCTTCGCCAGGTATCTATGAAATTACTTTAACTGTTGAGGATGCAAAAGGTAATTTTGATACTGATGTTTTGTTAGTTACAGTATTAGATACTGCTTGGCCTGTTGCTAATGCTGGTCCAGATCAAATTATTGATGCTAATAGTTGGGGTGTTTTTGACGGCTCTGCTTCTTCTGATAATGTTGGAATTGAGAGTTTTACTTGGACCTTTATGGATGGGAGCCTTCAAATTCTTCAGGGGATGAATCCTAGGTATTATTTTGAAATCCCAAATAATTATGAAGTAACATTAACGGTTACAGATGCAGAAGGTTACTCTTCAAATGATACTATAATGGTCGTAGTCAGGGACAGTACAGCTCCTAATATTGAAGTAGAAAATTATCAAAACGCAATTGAAGATAATCCAATTCTTTTTGATGCAAGCAAATCATACGATAATATCGGAATTGTCGATTTTAGCTGGAGTTTTGGGGATAATACTTTTGAAAACTCTTCTGGATCCATTGTTGAGCATATCTATAGCGAACCAGGAATTTATAATGTTGAATTACGGGTTAAAGATTTTACAGGGAATGTGAATAGTACCATTATTACTCTTGTGGTACATCGTGACACTGATGGGGATCTGTTAGCAGATTACCTTGATGACGATGATGACGCTGATGGAATGTCAGATGAATGGGAATTAAATCATAGATTAGATCCACTTGATCCATCAGATGCTTTACTCGACAGTGACGGTGATGGAGTGAACAACTTACATGAATTTGAACTTGATACTGATCCCACAGGTTTTGAATTTGAAGGTCATATTCTATCGATTGTTTTAGTAGTGGCTGTAATTTTTTCCTCAATATGCTATGTTCTATTTTTTTCTAGATCTAAAGAAAAAAAGTAAAGACAATTATGATCTAATTTTATAGAAAAAACTTACACAAAATGCTTTAAGAACATTTTATTTTATCTTCATATGATAAAGAAAATGCATAGTGGTTTGGTGATATTCAATGGTAATAATTAAAGAGGATGTTAATTCTCTCGCCTCAAAATTAGAAAAAGGAGGAATAAGTTTTGCTAATAAATCAGTTCTTATTACTGGTGGAGGAGGTTTTGTTGGTTCTTGGATATGTGATGTGTTATTAAAACAATCTGCAAAGGTAATTTGTGTTGACAATTTTAGTAGTGGTCAAAAAGAAAATATTCAACATCTTTTAGATAAAGAAAATTTTAAACTAGTTAACCATGATATTTCTCATCCTATTGTTTTTGATGAAAAAATTGATCAAGTTTTGCATTTAGCGAGTAGAGCTTCACCTTTTGAATTTAGTAAATTTCCAATCCAAATATTGAAAGCGAATACATTGGGAACATGGGTCGCGTTAGGAATAGCAAGAGCAAAAAATGCTCGGTTACTCTATGCATCTACTAGTGAAATTTACGGAGATCCTGATACAAAATATGTTCCTACACCAGAGACCTATAATGGTAACGTAAATCCGGTTGGTCCCCGATCTTGTTATGATGAAGCAAAAAGAGCAGGAGAGGCTTTTGTAGTTGCCTATATGATTCAGCATGGACTAGATGCCCGAATTGTTCGAATATTTAATACATATGGTCCTAGAATGCGTCCAGGAGATCTATATGGTCGAGTTGTTCCCAGATTTATTGATCAAGCTATTAATAATCAACCTCTAACAGTTTTTGGTGATGGAACTCAGACTAGATCTTTCACTTATGTAACTGATTTAGTGGATGGAATACTAAGAACAGCTTATTCTTCTAATGCTGAAGGAGAAGTTATTAATCTTGGAAATAATAAAGAGATAACGATAATTGATTTAGCAAAGAACATTAAAACTGTGATTAAATCAGAATCAGAAATCGTTTTTCTTCCCTTACCTGAAGATGATCCTAAACGAAGATGTCCTGATGTATCAAGGGCAAAAAATATTCTAGATTGGAAACCTGTTACTGGTTTACAAAGTGGTTTAAAGAAAACAATCAACTGGTTCATTGAAAAAAATTAGGTTTTTGACCATTTCAAGTAAACATATCAATCTAAAATTCCTTAATTTAATTTCACTAGCCTAGATTTTTTATGGAATCATAATTTTTTGTTATTGTATATAAGAAAAGTACACTTCATCTTTTAGATTTTAGTTCAAATTTTTATAGAACTTAGTTCTATATTTTCTTTCTATAAAATGTAAACATCTGTTCTTATATATTGCAGATTATTTTATAGTTTTCAACCAAATAGAATTGATCAAGTGATTCTTATCCGCTCCAATCAGGAGGGATTTAGTAGTGGATAAAAATTCTATTTTGGTGACTTTCTAAACTTAGAATATCATGAAAGTGTGTTTTTTTGAATTAAAATCTTAAGAATTCAAAGGTGAAAGTTATGGGGAAACATCGAAGTAGACTAAGAATTTTGGCAAAAATTCTATCCGTTGTAAATTCAAATAATGGTGCTAAGAAAACTCGTATTATGTATAACGCCTATTTGAGTTACGAGCTTCTGACACGTTATCTTAATGATTTGTTAAATGCCAATTTGGTAATTTATGGGGATGATGACCAGTATTTACTTACTGATGTAGGTGAAGAGTTTTTAATTAAATTTGAAGAATATTCCAGACTTAACCAAGACATAACCAAGAGAGTTAATTATTTCAAACAAAAGAGGTTAATCCTTGAAAAGTTATGTCCTATCTCGAGTGCATCGAATGTTAATAAGAAACTTATTAAACAAAATGAAAATTAGCCGAGGAAAATTTTATGAAATTTTGGTCTAATTTTATATTTTTCCTTTTTTTCTGTTTATTATCTTCATTTTCTATTTCTGGAGTCTTGGCTGCAGATGAAGAAGATGCTGCTATAGTTATTTCTAATGCTGAGAGTTTCATAGGTGAAACTTTTGAATCCATTTTATTAGCTGAACAAGCCGGAGCTAATGTTTCAAATCTTTTAGATCAGATGACAATTGGAGGGGAGTATTTAAGTGAAGCTAATGTTATGTATCGCGCAGGTGCTTATGAAGACGCTGTTCTCTTTGCAGATCTGTCTATTGAAACCGTAAATGAAATTCGAGCAGAATCTCTTCAATTAATTGGAACTGCAGAGAATAATTTCAATTTAACAATTTTTTGGTCCATCCTTGGAGTGATATTAGTTAGCATAGTTGGTTTTGTTAGTTGGAGTTTTTTCAAAAAATATTATCTTGAACAGTCTTAAGTGGTTTGAGAGTGATTATATTGGACATAAAGAGTTATAGAGCATTATTTCTTGTAGTGATTTTAGGATTTGCTCTATTAGCTTTATCGCCCTTGATTGGAGAAATGCTGCCCAAAAAAGATTCTGAACTTTTTTCTGAGATTTGGATTTTAGGTCCTGATCATAATGCTTCTGGTTATCCGTCCGTCATAAAAGATGGTGAAACAAATAGTGTTTTTATTGGTGGACGTAATAACCTCGGAAAGACTGGTTATTATATGGTCTATGTTAAACTTCTAAATAGTACATTTTTGATTCGAGATGAAAATATTTCTATAAATGATTCTTTGGGTCCACTTTATGAGTTTAAGTTTTTTGTTGGTGATGGGGATGTTTGGGAATTTCCTGTGACATTTAAATTTGAAGATTTGACTATTACAAGAAATATTTTATCTGTTGGTAACATTTACGTTAATGGTATTAATTTTCCCAATAAGGCCTATGCAGTATTTAATTCTGAAAAAGACGGTTTTTTCTTTGATTTATCTTTTGAGTTATGGAGATATAACGTTCAAGATAATAGATTTGAATATGATGGGAGATTTGTTAGTCTACGTCTGAAATTGTAAATTTCTTAATCACTTACGTATCACATTAAATTTTAATGTTAATTATAATTTATAACCTATTTTTTAATTTGTTAAGTTGATTTTTGATAATTAAATTTTGTAAAAATTGAATTAATAAACTATATGTTGAGGTTAAATTAGTAGAGTTGAAAAAATATGAAAGGTATTATTGTTGCTGCGGGTGAAGGTTCCAGAATAAAAAGTGTTACATATGGTGCCTTTCCAAAAGAATTACTTCCTATTGGCAATGTTCCCACAATTCGTTTTCCAATAGAAGCATTGAAACTAGCAGATGTAAAAGATATCTCAATAGTGATCTCTGCAAATTCAAAACATGGAATTATTGACGGTCTTCAAAGCGGACAACGATTCGGAGTTAATATATCGTATGTTGTTCAAGAAAAAGGAAAAAATGATTTAACGGGATTAGGGCGGGCAATTTATTCAGCAAGACGATGGGTAAATGGTGGCAAAGATTTTGTAGTCGCGTGTGGAGATACTATTCTCTGTGATTTCACATCTACGATTCCATTTAATTGTCTTCAGTCTTTGGTAAAAGTTCATGATTTGCATAAACCTTTAGCTACTGTATTACTTTATCCAATGAGTTCAGATGTTAGTCGTTTTGGTGTTG
>JARRMA010000074.1:0-9188 GCA_037386505.1 Candidatus Bathyarchaeota archaeon | reverse complement strand
TTGACACCTGGAGACCACATTTTATGCGTAAAAGACAACAATGCTGTAATGTACAATTTCACAGTTCAAGTAGCATTGGGTTCATACATATATTGTACTCCGGATAGCGGATACATCGGCGATTCCTTTTCAGTAACGGGAGTAAACTTCCTGGATTATGTTGGGCAATATCTAACCATATATTTCCAGAACAGTGATGCTTATCCAGAATACACGATGCTGCTCAACTTCACAGTATCAAGTTCAATTTGGACTACTCCTGCCCTTAACGTACCTAATTCCGTGAGTGGTCCCCGACATGTTGAAGTTCGGAGCAGTAACGGTATAATACCCATCACATATGACGTCTACACAGTAATAATTCCTGTCGAATATGATTTAACTATTGGAGTTTCTGGTTCTGGAACTACTTCTCCTTCTGCAGGAAGTCATACCTATGAAGAAGAAACAGAAGTTGAAGTAACTGCAACTGCCAGTTCTGGTTGGAGCTTTGATCACTGGATACTCGATTCTGTGAACGTTGGATCAACCAACCCCTACACAATAACAATGAATAATGCCCACACATTGACTGCGGTATTTACACAAAATCCCCCAGAAAACTATAATTTGACCATAGAAGTGATTGGTTCTGGGACTACTTCTCTTTCTGTGGGAGTTCACTCCTATGAGGAAGGAACAGGAGTTACCGTAACCGCTTCTGCAGGGTCTGGATATAGCTTTAATCACTGGAACCTCGATTATGTGAACATTGGTTCAACTAATCCCTACACGTTAACAATGAATGATGATCACACTTTAACTGCAGTATTCGTTGAAAATTCCCTCCCAGAAAGCTATGATTTGACTATTTCGGTGAGCGGATTGGGCAGTACTTCACCTTCAGTTGGAACTCATAGTTACTACGAAGGAAATTCAGCAAGTATAACAGCTACACCTGCATCAGAGTGGAGCTTTGACCATTGGCTTCTTGACGAATCACAATCTATAGATTCGAACCCATTTTCAATAGCAATGTTCTCCGACCACACACTAACTGCAATATTCACCCCAAACACTCCTAATATCCCTAAAACGGAATACCACGATGTGATTTATGACCAGACCAGCTATGTTATTGAGACCTACAGTAACTCAACCATATCAGACTTTACATTTAATCAGCCACAAGGGAGAATCAGATTTATTGCAGAGGGAACAGATGGCACAACAGGTTTCTGCACCATCACCATTCCATCCGAGTTAATGTCAGGAACATTTTCAATCTACAAAGATGATGTACTATTAATCGAGAACATAGATTACACTCAAACCTCCAACAGCACTCACTACATTTTCAGCCTAACCTACGAACACAGCAACCACATCATAGAGATCTTCTCCACAACAGTAATACCAGAACTAACCTCACTAATAATGCTATCAACATTAGCCATAACGACTGTGGCTGTCGCAATATATGGAAAGAAAAGCCCAAAGAAACAGAAAAGCTAGCTCAGCTCTACTATTCCTTGATTCCATTCGTTTCTCTCATTTCTCAGACACTTTAACAACAAACAATACGCACAAACAAGAGCTATGTGCATTGGTCAGATCTACACAAGAAAGTCTTGAGCTCCCGTCAAATCTCAGCAACGCACGCAACCTTTGCTAGCCAACTGCGATATCTACTCAGCAACACCAAGGAACTGCACAAGCTAAAGCTGTGGGAGATTTCGAAGGATATGCTGTGTTAGCAATTAAAAGCATTCAAGACCTTTACACCAAGATTCTCCAAATCAAAAGTTTACCTGATGTATCCACCATACAATTATCCATAGGAATACCTGGCTTTCAATACTTTCCTCCAAAAAGATTGCTTTGCAGTCGTTAGCAAAATTTTCGTTTTGTGTCCTTCACGAAGTGAGAGATTAAGAAAGGACGCAAATGAGGGAACGTATGTTTGAGTTTGGGGTTAAAATTCAACTCACAAAATCAAATGTGCGCACTTGTGAATACTAACTACCATGAAGTGGTGATGAGCTTAGCGTCAAGCCCTGTTTCGGGTTTGTTTGGATTCTTAACTTTCACATCTTCTATCTCAATTTGGTTGTCCTTTTCTAATGTTGCAATATCTTTTTTTGGAAATGAGTCAAATTTGTTCTTAAGCATTAAAGAAATGGAAGTAAACTCTTCGTTCTTGTCATAACTAAAAGTGTCCGAGAATATTTTTAGAGGGTTTTTTATTCTCCAAACAGCTTTGATTCTTAAGTTTGTGACACCCAACGGGTCCATGTTGCTTACTTTTGCTAAACTAATTGTGCGATTTGCGTCTAATCCTTCAGATTCAAGATAAGTGTAAATATTTTTATCAATTTTTTTGGTGTAAACTTTTTCTTCTGGAATAAAACAGCTCCCCTGGATAAAATTGAGGTATTTCATTCTTCTTTTCTCAATCCAACCAATTACATAAAAAAGGTCCTTTCTATTCCATTGTCCTCCATCAATACTTCGGCAGTTTTTAAGGATCCAAGGGTCGTTCCACATAAGACGATCTTTTGGCGGTGAATTGTTGATAGTGAGGCTGCCTTGGTAGGTCTTTATTGTTTTTATGACTACTGCGTCACCATCTTGTATGATCATATCAGGTGGTTTGTTCTTATTTCCTAAGTATGAGAATACTCCATTGTATCGGTCTGTTGGTTTTTTATCCTTTATAGATTTGAACGAGTTACTGATTGCATCCTTTACATAATATTCAATTTGTTGTCTAACTGTTTTGATTTGGGCGGGGGCATAATCTTTGATATATTCACTCATATTATTGGTTTTAAAATCAGAGATATTTTTTATCGCAGTTAGTATATTAAAAGACATATTATATTAATGTCTAAGCTCCTATTAATACGTGACTTATGTTCCAAATATGTCACGCATGCATAACTATTTCTTTTAGCTGTTACTAAGAAATTAGTTGGTGAAGTTTTAATGAAAGTAGCTAATTTGAATGGAAAGCAGGTAATAACTTCTGAAGCTCAAGTTCTTGGGGAAGTTGATGGAGCTGAAATTGATGTTAATGAATGGAAAGTGACTGGTCTACATGTAAACTTAACCAAAGAAATTATTGAAAGATTCAACTTCAAGAAACCGTTGCTCGGTTCAGTTATAGTATGTCTTCCAGTAACCACAATTAATGCAGTTGGCGATGTGATAGCTATAGACAAAACCATTGAAGAGCTAAAAATTATGAAAGAGTTCAAGGTTCAAAAATAACCATAGAAAAAAGCTAAGAACCAAAATTTTCTAAAGAGCTGATTTTGTACGCGCGTGCGTGTGGGTTTCACACGTGAGGGTGAGTGTAGGTAAGAAAGAACGAGCAGGAATAAGCACACGTATACGTTTGGGTTTTGGGGTTAGAATTTAACCCTAAAATTCTCGGATTTTGGAGAGTGTATGTCCGTTTTTGGACACTGTTCCGTATTGTACCCGCGCGCGAGAGATAAAAATCAAATCCCAAGGAAGCAAACTTGCCGCAGGATTTTCATTGAATATGGGTAGCAAAAATATGTCCAAAGAAAAACAACAAAAGCTGCTTCGTAACCAGAAAAAGAAAGTTGAACTTGTTAGTGGATATGTTAATGTTCGAAAAAAGGGAGATATGAACACGTGGAATATTACGTAAGATAGCTTACGCTATTCCTCTGTATGTTCTGATTAAGCCTGTTTTTTCGCGAAGATACAGAAAACTATCAAACATTAAACAACATCTGCGCTTTAAGAAATTCATACCAATTGCAGATAAAAGCTATCGTTGTGATGACACTAAATGTAATGGTTGTGGAATTTGTGCAAAAAATTTGTCCCGTAAGCAATATAGAGATTATTAATCGACATCCAGAGTGGCAACACCATTGCGAAAACTGTTATGCGTGCTTCTTGTGGTGCCCAAACGAGGCCATCCACGGGGATATCGTATCATATAATGATAGGCGTCATCACCCAAAGGTTACTTTGTCAGACATGATAAATCAGGAATATGTAGGCGTCGGTTGCGTGCATGCCCCAAATCCAACGGTTATGAGCCAAAAACAGAAACAATAAAAACCCTCCTGAGTTAGAACATTTTGAGATTACAGAAAAATGGTGTTAAAAAAAGAATACATAATCACTGAAATCAAATCTGCTCCAGATGGCTCTCCATTTATCCTAATCACCATAAAAGACCCATCAGAAGTCAGAGGACCCAAAAAACACACAGCAAACCCCAATATGGAAACCTTCACATCAATGAACGACCTGATGAAAAACTTTGGAAACGTCATCACCAAACAAATGATGGGAAACTTTGCCACCATAATCAAAATCACTTTGGATGAATATGAAAGAAGCAGCTTCAAAGTTGGAGACAGAATATCCATAAAAATCGATCAAACAATAACCGGACTGTAAAGCACCCAGATTAGAAGTTTAGCAGATAGAATTCAGGAGGATCGATGGGTTAGAAGATGTCTGAACCAAGAGTGCTGGGTGTGCACTGATTCTAAAAAAGTTAAGAAACAAATGATCCCAGGTCGTGAGACATGAAATATATATAAATTGTCAAACGAATTTTATTCCGGGGCAGGTGTAGCTTTTTGAAGTTTTCAAGGCTAGTTGATTTTTTTGAGAATCTACAAGAAACATCGTCAAGAAATGACATAATAGGAATTTTGAAGCAACTATTCAAGAAAACTACAGGAGAAAACATCGATATTGTCTGCTACTTTTTGTTAGGAAACATCGCTGCTGGCTACAATGACGTCAATCTAGGGATGGGTGACGAAATGGTAAAATCAGCTATAGGCTTTGCAGCAAATCTAGATGAGGATGCTGTTGAGCAGAAAATGAGAGAGTTAGGCGACTTGGGAGATGTAGCCTTCAAGGTAATTGGTAAAAAAGAGAGACGATTTGAGGACTTTTTGGAAACTGAAAATCAGCCTACCATAACTGATGTTCATGAAGGTTTGATGAAGATTGCGAAAGCGAAGGGAGCTAATTCGGTAGAATTTAAAGAAAAAATTTTGGCTTCTTTATTGTCTAATACGACGCCAAAAGAAAGGCGCTTCATAGTAAGGATGGTTGTTGGCGAAATGCGTTTGGGCATAGGGGACATGACTGTGCTTGATGGTTTGGCTTCAACATTTTTGGAATCAAAAGATGATAGAGACGTTTTGGAACAAGCCTACAATGTTAGTTCAGATATTGGTTATGTCGCCAAGATTTTGATTAAGAGTGGACTTAGTGGAGTCAAGAGGGTTAGAATTGCTTTGAATCGTCCTCTTCGTCCTATGCTTGCTCAACGAGTTTCAGAGATGTCGAGTATAATGGAAAAAATTGTTTCTGATGTTGTTGCTGCTGAGGAGAAATTTGATGGGGAGAGAATTCAGGCACATAAAGAAAAAGATTCTGTTAAACTTTTTTCCAGAAGGTTAACTGATGTTACTGCTCAGTTTCCAGAAGTAGTTGAAGCTGTGAAAGAACAGGTTTCAGTTGATAAAGCGATATTGGATGGGGAGGTTGTTGCTTACGATTTTGAGAGGGATGAATTTTATCCTTTCCAGAAACTGATGCAACGTAGAAGAAAATATAATGTAGATGATTACGCTGAGAAAATACCTGTTAAGTATATGGTTTTTGATATCCTCTACCTTAATGGGAACTCCTACCTGCGTAAAAGCTATCCAAAACGCAGAAAACAAATAAAAAAGATAGTGAAATCAGCAAAATTCATAGGAATCACTAACCGCATTACAAGTGACAAGTTAGACGACATTGATGACTTTTTTCAAAACTGCCTAAAAAGAGGACTAGAAGGCATAGTCTGCAAGTCATGTGCAGCTAATTCATTTTATCGGGCAGGAGCTAGAGATTGGACGTGGATAAAATGGAAGCAAAGCTATGCTTCTGAGTTGTCTGACACTTTTGATTTAACAGTTATAGGAGCCTACTCGGGTAAAGGTAAACGAGCCGGAAACTTTGGTGCTCTTCTCTGCGCTGCATATGACCATGAAAAGGACATTTTCCAAACAGCATGCAAGTTGGGTTCTGGCTTTTCGGATGACCAATTAGATGGTTTGCCTGAAAAATTCAGAAGTGTTGAACTTGATAAAAAGCCTGTTCGGGTTGAAGTTACAAAGAGTTTAGTTCCAGATTACTGGTTTACATCAAAGTTTGTCTTGGAGGTGCTAGCTTCTGAGATAACAGAAAGCCCAGTGCATACTTGTAACTGGAATGAAAAAGAAAAGAAGGGGTTGGCATTGAGGTTTCCTCGTTTTGTAAGATGGAGACCTGAAAAATCGCCTGAACAATCTACAAGCGTGGAAGAGATTGTTGCTATGTTCCAAAAGCAATGATGGAAGGGGATAAAAGTTGAAGAATTTGGAAATTGCAAAGATTCTGAACGAAATTGCTGATATTTTAGATATGAAAGAAGTAGAGTTCAAACCTCGAGCATATCGAAGAGCTGCTCGTACTATTGAGTCGCTTTCACGTCCTATTGAAGAGATTCAAGAGGAAGGAAACCTTGAGGAATTGACGGGTGTAGGAAAAAGTATTGCTTCCAAGATTACTGAAATAATAGAAACTGGCACCTCAAAATACTATGAGAAACTTAAAACCGAAATTCCAGTAGATATAGAAAACTTGACATCCATTGAAGGAATGGGACCAAAGACAGTGAAGATGCTGTACACTAATTTGGGCATTAAAACTCTTGAAGATTTGGAAAAAGCTGCGAAAAAACACAAAATTCGTGAAATAAAGGGTCTGGGACCGAAAACTGAAGATACCATTCTTGAACACATCGATTTGGCTAAACGTAATCAAGAACGAATGTTGTTGGGTCTTGCCTTGCCAGTGGCTGAAGGAATAAAAAATCAACTGGAAAATGATTTAGATGTTATATATCAAATTGATGTTGCGGGTTCGGTTCGTCGTATGAAACCAACAATAGGTGACATAGATGTTCTTGTATCTTCAAGTGACCCAAGTAAGGTTGCAGACTATTTTTCCAAAATGGCTGATGTTCAGGAAGTCCTTGGCAAAGGCAAAACAAAGGTTTCCGTGATTTTGGCTAATGGTTTGCAGGTAGATCTTCGTCTTGTTGGAGAGGAAAGTTATGGTTCTGCTTTGTTGTATTTTACAGGTTCGAAGGATCATAATATAGCGCTTAGAAAAATTGCTCTCAAGAAGGAATACAAACTTAGTGAGTATGGATTATTCAAAGATGACAAGCGGTTAGCTGGAAAAACGGAACATGAAGTTTATGACAAGTTAGGTTTGAATTTTATACCTCCAGAATTGAGGGAAAATCGTGGAGAAATAGAAGCGGCGCAAGATGGTAACCTTCCGAAGCTGATTGGCTATGATGATGTTAGAGGCGATTTGCAGTGTCACACTAAATGGAGTGACGGTTCCCAGAGCATCGAAGAGATGGCTAAAGCGGCATTAGAGTTAAATTATGAGTATCTTTGTATTACGGACCATTATGGAGACTTGAAAATTGCTGGTGCACTTGACGATAAGCAGCTTCGCGAAGAAGTCAAAGAGATAGATAGAATTAACCGCAAGTTAGATGAAATAGAAATTTTGAAGGGAGCAGAAATTGACATAAAGCCAGATGGCAGCTTAAATGTTAATGAAAAGCTTTTGGGGGAACTAGATATAGTGATTGCTAGCGTTCATTCCAATTTTAATCAAACTAAGAAAGAGATGACAAACCGTATAGTTCGAGCAATGGAAAACCGGTACGTAAGTATCATTGCTCATCCAACAGGTAAAAAAATCAACAAAAAGCCATCTGTCCAATTAGATTTGAATAGTATTTTTGATGCTTCTAAAGAAACTGGTACATTGCTGGAAATTAATTCTTCCCCAGAAAGATTAGATTTTGCAAATACATCAAATTTGAAACAATTAAGAAAAATATTAAAATAGAAAAAAACGATGCTTAAAGAGCAGATGTATACACCTTAGGGGTTAATTTTGCCAGAGCTCCCAGAAGTAGAATATTTTAAGCAATATTTTGATGCAACCGCTCTGCATAAAATAATTAAAGAAGTTACCGTTAAAAATTCCGAAATTCTAGGTAGTAGCTCCGCAAAAGAATTTGATACTTTGGAAGGCCAAAAATTTCAATCCACTAAACGTTACGGAAAATATCTCTTTGCTAAAACCAGTCGAAATTGTTGGTTGACTATCCATTTTGGGATGACTGGAAATTTGAAATATTTCAAACATATAGAAGATGAACCGTCTCACAGTCGTTTATTACTGAAATTCAGTAACGGATTCTTTCTCTCATATGATTGTCAAAGAAAGTTCGGAAAAATTGAGTTAACAAGAAATATAGATGATTTTGTGGAGAAAAAGAATCTTGGACCAGACATACTTTCTCTTAATTTTCAGACATTCAAAAAGAGGTTAGAAAACCGCAGAGGTATTGCCAAAAGCATACTAATGAATCAGCACATCTTTGCAGGTGTCGGCAACATCTATTCAGACGAAATCCTTTTCCAAGCAGGAATTAATCCACTTACAAGAATAAACAAATTAGACACTAAAACATTGAAGAAACTTTTTGAGACGACAAATAGGGTGCTGAAAATTGCGATTGATGTTCAAACAAAATCCAAAGATTACCCAGACACTTTTTTGATCCCATACAGAACTAAAGAGGGAACTTGTCCAAAGGGAAAAAGCAAGCTAAAAAGAATAAAAGTATCGGGGAGGACCAGTTTTTATTGTCCCAAACATCAAAAGAAGTCATTCTGATGGAGAAATGTGTTTACCAATAGAAGATTAGTAAAAAAACTAACTAGTGCAATAGAAATCAACTGTTTTTATTTTCTTTTTAAGTAGATAGGTTTATTCAATCTACAGGTTTTTCCAGAAGATTTTAACAGTTCAAAATATTCTTTTTTTGCTTCAGTCTTCTTCTTTCCTTTGAGGTATGGAATTTCTTTCTCCATTTTTTCAATTTGGTTTTTTATGGCATTTTCTGCATCTTTCATGTTTATTTCCTCTAAAAAGGAAACTGCTCAATATTATTATTCTCGCGAGTCTTAATAAACATGCTGAAGACTGCATTGTTTTTGCTACATTTGTCGTAAGTCAAGCATTATAAGATATACTGAGAATACATAATAACAGTTGGTGGGTAACATGCTTAG
>JARRMA010000073.1:0-6462 GCA_037386505.1 Candidatus Bathyarchaeota archaeon | reverse complement strand
CCCCGACCAACACAACCTACAACAACAATTCTGTTCTTTTAAAAATCAAAATATCTACAAAGTTCGATGGATACTACTTGAAAAGCTCAGAGAAAAGAATAAGCTACAGTCTAGATGGAACAGAGAATTTGCCATTAGAGATAACAAATTATAGTTACAGTAATGACACAAAAACGTCGACAGTTGAAGCATCAACAGAATTATCAGATCTAACCCAAGGTGTACATAATTTAACAGTTTTTGTGGAATACGACTATGATGTCCATATCATAGATTCGCAGTCTAGCGTTAGCTTTTCAATAGATTCTCCAAATTCTTTTCCCCTAATATCTATGCCAGAAGAATACATCAACTACACTATAACAAAATCTAACGGGCAATTCTGGGCTAAAGTATATGGAAAATACCCAATAGATATCGTGAATTCAAGTTCACAACTACAGTTTCCAATGGTTTATCCTACCCCTCCAAACACTTCAAACATTCACATTACTTTAAACGACAGAGAATTAAGTTGGACAAACTATACCCAAATTTACCCTCAAGAGTTACATTATACAGCAATAGGCAATTGGTCTATGATCCAATGTATCCTTGAAAATGTTTCAGAGTCTTTTCTGCTTGAGATTCAGTATGAACATCCAATACAGCAAATAGACGGAGAATACGTTTTTCTCTATGATATTAACATAAATCCTTACCTGTCGTCTTGGAGTAACATGTCGTCAGCTAATTTCTATGTAAGGTTTCAAACTGACATTACAGAACTTCAAATCAATACCATTACGACTAATGGAGAAATTAATCCTGTAAACTTTGAAGTTACTCAAGAATCTCAAACTCAAGGAGTGTCGTTCCAAGTTGTTTCTGAGTACTTTAAGCCAGTTCCAGGTGATCTTATTGTCTCCTTCAAAGAAGATATTGAAATAGAACCAGTTAATTCTGTTTTTTGGGGTTCAAGTTTTTTCGCAGAGAATGGTTTTGCTCTATTGGTTGTGATTTTAATAATTGCATTAGCTCTTTTGTTGTTTCTAAAATTTAGAAAACGGGATGAAATAAATGAATAAGAAATCAATTTTAGCGATAATGTTTATTTTGTTCTTATTCTTTTCAATAATTTCTGGGATTTTTGTAATTAAATTTGCATCAGCTAATTTTTTGCCCATTCCAATACCTGAACACACTATCGAAATTAAAGTGAATGGAGAAATAGCAGGTACAGATAAGATTCAAAGAATCGGCAATATCTATACTTTTACTGGAGATATTGTAGGAAGTATAGTCATCCTATGTAATGGAATAGTTGTTGACGGTGCTGGTTACAGTCTTTTGGGAGATGGAAATCGGACAGGTATATGGTTCCAAGCAATAACAGGTGTTACTGTAAAGAATTTGCATATTAGAAATTTTATGTATGGTATCGAATTTACTTATGGAATAGGTGTAGAAGGATGTTCAGGTATTACGCTTTCTAGAAACACTATAACTGACAATGAACATGGAATAACAGTCTGGTTGTTCTCAAGTAGCAATCAATTTCTTGACAACATAATTGCCAACAACACATAGGGTATTACATTGACTCATTCTCCAAATAACTTCTTTAAAAATAACCAACTGATCAATAACGAATATAATTTCAGGGTTTCGTCAGAAACTGGCATTCAAATGACATACTTCATTAATGACATTGACGAATCAAACACCGTAAATGGCAAGCCTATTATCTATTGGGTTAATCAATATGACAGAACTGTGCCTTCTGGTACTGGATTTGTAGTTCTCGTAAATTGCAGAAATATAACTGTTCAAAACTTATCTTTAACTAATAATAGTCAAGGCATACTTCTAGTTGCTTCAAACAATTCACTTATAGAAAATAATTATATTGCAAATAATGACTTCGGCATTGCACTTTTTGCACCTTACGAACAGTGCGTTGGAAATAGTATAATTAGAAACAATATAACTTTAAATTTAAAAGACGGCATCAATTCTTGGAACTCAGACAATACATTGGTTTCTGGAAATAGAATAACAAACAATCGAGAAATAGGAATTAATTTCTACGATTCTAGAGGAGCCACCGTTTCAGAGAATATAGTATCAGGCAACAAAGAAGATCAAATCAAATTCTGGGGAAACGACTCAAATGATAATATTGCCTTAGATAACGAGATTAAAAATAATATACCAGAAAATAATCTAACTTTATTCGGGTTTTTGTCTTTAGGAATTATTCTTTTGACAACAAAGTTTGCTATTAGAAGGAAAGAAAAAAATGAAAAACAGTAAACTTGCTAGCCTATTTTTCCTTAGCCTTCTAATATTGTCAAGCTTGCACATTGTTGGATCTGCATTTGCCCAATCAATATATGAGCCTTCTGTTCCAGATTTCACCGCAAAAGTTGTTGCCAACAATATCGAAGTAACAATAAAGAATCAACCAGTAAATCCCTATGAAAATGGTAGCTATCCAAATCTTTACTACATGTTTAGATTCAAAGACCACAATGCCGAAGAAGGTTTCTGGGATTATGACCCAGTATATTTTGTTCTTCCTTCAACTTATGGAGGCTACCATGAAGCGTCTGATTCTGAATTCACCAAAGTATCAATATCTTTAGAGGGACACAAGTTTCCAAGTGGACAAATAGACATTCAAACAATTGCACTAGTTGGAAATCAATATCCAACCGATATACAGAATGGTGCAGTATACGGATTTGATGGAGTAACAAGCAGTTGGAGTAACTATCAAACATTAACTATCAGGGAAAATCTGCCCTTTTGGATATGGGGCATAATTGTTTTGGCACTCATAATTGTTGTTTTGGTTGTCATTCTAGTTTTTAGGCAAAGATTAAAAAAACAAAATCCAAGGATAGAAAAATATTGAAACAATCTAAGATCTTAGTTGGATTTTTGATTTTTTTGATCTTTTTTGTTTCTTTTCCACAAATGTTAGTAGTTAATGCTCAAAGTAACACCATCTACATTAGAGCTGACGGAACGGTTGAGGGAACAGATAAGATTCAACGAGAAGGAAATGTTTACACACTTTTGGGTAATATAACAGTTGAACGTCTTCCAAATGCTGATCAAGATGGAATATATGTTGAGACAGATAACATTGTAATTGATGGAGCAGGTTTCACTATTCAAGCAGACACTCGAGGTATAGTTCTTTCAGAGAGAAATAATGTAATAGTAAAAAATGTAAAACTAGAAATAAACGGCGGATACGGAATATATCTTGTTGATACTACAAATTGTCTGATTTCTAATAATACAGTAACCGGTGATGCCTATAACCTCTATTTATGGAGATCCTCTAATAATACAATTGAGAGAAATAAAATATCAAAGGCTTTTCGAGGCATCCTAATCTATGATTCTTTTAACAACACAGTTACAGAAAATATCGTAACAGATTCTGTAGTAGGTATAGAACTTCACGATTGCGCAAATAATGTGTTAAGAAACAATCAAATGAACAATAATAGACACAATTTTTCAATTCGTACCTACCCAACGTACACCTACGTTAACGATGTTGACACGTCAAACACAATTGATGGATCACCAATATATTATTGGATAAGCGAGCAAGACAGAATTGTTCCATCTGACGCGGGATTTGTCATCTTAGTATACTGTAAAAGCATAACTGTTCAAAACCTTCAACTCTCCAAAAATGGGCAAGGAATACTTCTGGTCCATACAACTAATTCGACATTAACCCAAAATACTATTATATGCCCCCGAAGCGGCGAGGGAATAGAACTTATACATTCCTCAAACAACAATATCATAGAAAACATTGTACAAAACTTTTCAACAGGAATTCAACTTGACGAATCTTCCCACAACATTATTGCTAGAAACTTTGTAACAAAAAATGACCGAGGTATTAGACCACTTTATACTTCGAATTACAACACAATTTCAGGAAACGAAATAGTAGCAAACGATTATGGTATAGATGATGGACAAGAACCTTCGGGAAATAACAACATTTCAGAGAATAACATAACAGCTAACAATTTTGGAATCAATATCTTATCTTCAAACAACATTATTTTAGAAAACAACGTAACAGCAAACACAAGAATTGGAATCATTATCCATGGTAGTTCGAATACCCTAACGGAAAATCTTGTAAAGAACAATGGTGAAGGAATCAATCTTGCTGGTTCAAACAATGTACTCAGAGACAACCATATGAATGCTAACAGTTACAATTTTCATCCACAGGGAACTGGATTCGAAAACAATGTCTATAGTTCTAATACTTTAGAGGGAAAACCCATTATTTATTGGGTCAATCAACATGACAAAACTGTTCCTTCTGAAGCAGGATATGTTGCCTTAGTAAATTGCGAAAACCTTACTATTCAAAACCTAACTCTTTCCTATAATGCAGAGGGTATACTTCTTGCCCATACTAAAAATTCGATTATAATCCAAAACAGATTAGAAAACATGGGAACAGGCATCAGATTTTACGGTTCCTCAAACAATATAATCATTGGAAACGACATAATAAACAACGGTTATGGACTCCACTTCAGTGGAGGAGGATTTCTTTCTACATACTATCCGTCTCCGAATAACTTTATTCACCACAACAATTTTATCAACAACGAAGAAGCAGTCTACGATATTGCTGACTTAGGATCTCCATGGGTTCCAGTTTCATCTCCTCCAGTGAACATATGGAATAATGAGATCGAAGGAAACTACTGGAGTGATTACATGGGCATAGACAATAACGGGGACGGTATAGGAGACATATTTTACATAGTTAATAACAACAACACAGATCATTACCCGTTTATGGAACCCATTGAAACCTCGAAACTTGATATACCCACGTTAATCCCAGAATTTGAATCATGGATTATTTTGCCGCTATTTGTAATCTCCTTTATCGCAGTATTTTACACAAGAAAGAAATTGATTAGAAAGTCGTAAACCTTTTTCACAAATTACCTTTCGAAATTAGTCTCACTCTGAGAATAATTAAGAACTAATAGAAACATAGACTAACAAAACAAAGAATCTAATGAAAACTGTGATATATATAGGTCAGTCACATGATTTTAAATTTCTATTTACTTCTTAAGTAGTAGAAAGCAGATTTAGAGACGAAGAGTTTGAGTAAATTTGAACTTTCAGAGAAACTAAAAAGAGAAGCATTCAACCTTGAGCATAAAATAAAAATTTCTGACGGTAAAAAATTGACTTTATTGCTAAGGAACTATGCTAAGATAATATCACGAGCACACGAATTAGAAAATCCAAATATATTATATCTGAACCGTTATGACGATTAAATTAATCACAAAACAGGTATTGAAAAATGTCCCATTATCGTATCCACATTGCAATCAAGAAAAATTGACTAATGATTGTAAGTTTAAATTTTAATCCCAAATCAAATTGGATAATATAACTGCATAGAAAGTGATTGGATAATGTTTTATTTTGTTGGATATGGTCATTTTAAAGAAAATAATTTTATGATGGTTTGCAAAGAATATAGTGTAGGTTAGTGTGTTTGTGGAAAGTTATTCAACAGCTAATTATGTGAAATCTTTAGAAAAGAAATTTGAAAAAACTGACATTTCATATTTTATTGTCTTTTTTATTGTCAAAAAAGAAGATTCCTATAGTTTTATGGATGTAAATTACAGACGTTTAGGTAAAGAAACTTTAGAACATTTCATCAATAGGTATGAGAGCCAACTTAAATCCATGACACAGTTAAGTCTAAAACCACGAAACATAGAATACGTTGAAACAATAGGTTACAGTTACGAACAATAAAAAACGACGAAAGCTCTCAAATTGCGCGCGCTTAAAGATTATGTTTGTAATAACTCAATAATAATGAATGGAATATATTTTGAGTGAAACTGTAGCAGTTAAAAAATAACGATAACTCTAAAAGGATTACCAAGATTATTAAAATCATTAATTTTAATTTAATTTAGAAGTGAAAGAGTCTTTGACAAGCCGTAATAGTGAGTTACTGGTAGCATTATCGATTATTGTTACAACACTATTTCTTATGATTGCTGACAATTTGAGGGTTATTCATTTTGGTTATTTTGTTGGTCCTTTGCGTGCTAATCATTGGTTTGTATTGTTGGGAACTTTTTATGTAGCTATTACAGTTCCTATAATAGCTAAATTGAAACAAAAACATAGTAGCAAATTTCTTACTCTTTTTAGATTACATGTTTTTGGGAATTTGTTAGCTTTTCTTTTAATATCGTTGCATTTTGCGGGGCAAGTAAGTCGACCTGCAGAATTTTATCCTGACCTTGGAACAGGACTAACGTTGTATATTGTCATGATATTGCTTGTTGCTACGGGTTTCACGCATAGATTTAATCTAATCCCCCAAATCAAATCTCAAACCAGAAAATATGTACATATTGGACTATCCTTTTC
>JARRMA010000072.1:0-5675 GCA_037386505.1 Candidatus Bathyarchaeota archaeon | reverse complement strand
AAAATATGGAATATTCAAAAGAAAAACTAATCAGTTTAGGGATGAACAAGATGTTAATAGATATGTTAGCTTTATGTTTGAACGCTTGTAGCGCATTCAATGCTGCAAAAAATAGATGGTGATGCCCTGCAACATATTCTGCATCAAAAAACTGGATAACATTATTCTCGTTCTCATTTCTGAATTTTTCGAGAAATTTGTCAATATTTGTTATTTTTACATTTCTAAAACCAATTATCGTAATCTGTTTTTCAAGTATTGGTTTTTCCATAATTATTCACCAAAAATTTCTTTGATAAATCGGTCTATTAACATCTTGTTCATCCCTAAACTGATTAGTTTTTCTTTTGAATATTCCATATTTTTTCCTTTTAAATTAAATTCTTCAATAATTAATTTGGTTGTTTCTTTAAGTTCCCAAGGAAATACTATCCAATCATTTGTTTTTGATTTGTAAAAATCTGGAATAAAGGAACTATGAGACTTTAGATAAATCGTTACAAACTTTATTTCTTTGGCACCTTTCTCTCTCAGATGATTGTTTATTATTGTTAGACTTTTTCCAGAATCTGCCACATCATCAACGACAAGAATTTTTTTATTCTTAACTGAAATGGAAATTTGCTGAGTAATAACAGGTTTAGAATTGGATTTTTCGATCCCGTAATAAAATTTAGTTGTTATATTAGCTAGGTTTTGATTTTGTAATAAATCAGATAAAATTCTGGCTGGAATCCAACCGCCTCTTGAAATTCCAACAATTATATCTGGTTTAAAATGGCTTTTTTGAATCATATTAGAAATATCAATAAGTGAAACGTAAATTTGATTCCAATTCGGGAAAATAAAATTATTATTGTCTAATTCTTGAGAATTAATCTCTTTATTCATTTTTCATCGCTTATTTATTTGAAATATTTTACAGACTTCAAGTTGATATATCTAATTTTGGATTATGTTTTCGTCTGTAATAATCATTATATCTCAAAATAGAAGTTTCTTCTAGATTAGAGGCACTGTTGAGAATGTTTAGAAATCTGCAAGAGAAAATTGAAAATCTTGAAAAAGAGAAATGTGAGCTTCTAATTCAAATAAAGGAGCTCAAGAAAGAAGCAGAAGGAAAAGCATTAGCTTTAGAATGCGAGGTCTCAGTGCTTCGAGAGGAAGCAGAATCATTAAAGAAAATGCTTTCATCGTTTTAATTTGTTGCATAGTATAATTAAAATATTGATTTGCTAATATTTTGTAATCTATTTACCAATATTTTCAAAAAAATGAAATAATTATAGTCGTAAAAATATTTTATATTTTGTTAAGAGAGTTCTTGTAGAGCTCTTAATCTTTTTACAATATTGGGATGTGTTGAGAAGACTTCCATAATCTTATCGAATGTAGATATTCTTTTTCTTAAGACCTCTTCAACTAATCTTTTGTCGCCCATTCCTCTTCTTAGTTGAGATAAAGCTTCGGCATCTATTTCTGATCTATCTGGATCTGAAATAAATAAGGCTTTGAAAGAGTTTGAATTTCCTCCTTTATTTCGCATGTTCTTTTTTGCTATATTTGTGGAGTTAACTATCTTTGCTAATCCCTCAGAAAGTTTTCTTGAACCATCTTCGACGATTGAAACACTATGTCGATCAGCATAATATTCTCTTATTCTGCTAAGGTAAAGCGTGAAAAGTGTAAGAATCCAATATAGAAGTATACTAACCAAACCGATAATTGCTGCTCCTCCGCTGTCTCTGCTGTCTCTTCTTCCAAACATTGAAGATAAAAGCATTGAGTAACCTATGAAATAGAAGATTGCTGGCAAGATTGATACAAACATCATAACTTGAACATCTCTGTGTTTTAGGTGTCCTAGTTCATGTCCAATTACAGCTTCAACTTCTTCAGAGTCAAGATTTTGTAAAAGCCCATTAGTAACTGCTACTTTGCTGCCAGTAAGTGGAGAACTATAAGCAAAAGCATTAGGTATTGGAATGTTTGCTTTCATAAGTTTTGGTCTTTTTATTTTGCTTTTTCTGCTAAGTCTATCAACCATTTCATATAGTTGTGGATTGTCTTGTGGTTTTACTTCTTTTATTCTATACAGAGCGTCTATCATGTACGGGGCAATTAGCCATTGAATTATGTTAATAATGACTACTATGAAGGGTAAGAAAATTATACTTACTCCTGCAAGGGATAAGATAACTGTAAAGAACAGTGTAGACAGACCTATTATTAGAGCTAGTGTTCCGATTAAAGATAATCGTAATTTCCATAAACTCACGAAATTATCCCCAATAATGTGGAGCAAGAACAGCCGCTTATAATCTTTACTATTTTATTTTTCTGATTTCGAAAAGGTTTCCGACCTTTTTAGTTTGTATTTTCATATCCAAAATTTTTTCTACAAGCCATATGTTTGTTTCTAAATGCTCAGTTATAGTTCTTGTATAATATGTTGAATCTCCATTTGCTAGAGCGATATATGGAATAAGAATATCTGCAAGATGAACATCAACAGTAGATTTTGTTTCAGTTTCGTGTAAGAGTTTTTCAGCAGCTTGTCTACCTACTGTTTCGCTTGTTTTTCTTAATTCTCCAATTGAATCTGCCCCTAATAAAGCGCCTTTGTCAGTTTTTGCGATTAAGACTAAAGAACTGCCCTTTTGGTAGGGATTAGATTTATCGTTAATGATTTCTATTTTGGGATCATATCCATGGTTTTGGAGTATTTCATGTGCTGTTCTAGCTTGTCGTTCGGCTACTCTTTGTTTTTCTAAGAAGGTGCAAATAGAAATTCCTGAAATTTCTTTTATTTTACCAAATTCATCTATTTGAACAGCTGAAAGCCCTGAACATTGTTTGACATTTAATACAACTTTACCCATTCCTTTCGGGTAATAACCGTATCTTTTGATCGCCAAAGAAGCGTTTAATCCCATTCGCTGTAATATGGGTAAAAGAATATGTTTTAGATAATTTATTGTAGGTGAGTACGGTACATCAGTTCCACCATTAACAACAGTAATCTTTACGTCTCCTTTTGCTTGAGAACAAATAGGCAGAATAGTTAATATCAACATAGGAATACTTCCGGCAGTTCCAATTTCTGCCCGAATTTCTCCATTTATAATATTATGTGGTCTAAACCATAATTCATTAGAACCAATTGTAGCTCCTTTGATTTCTGCATTACAGAGTTTTGCTGCTGTATTTACAGATTCAAGATGTTGAGGACGGAGCCCCTTTTTGTTGCGTCTCTGGCGAATATTGAAAATGTGTAAAGGTTCTTTTGTAATGCTTGAAAGTGCGATTGATAAACGTAATATTGTTCCGCTGCCACTTTTTTGGCTACCATCAATTTCTATCATCTATAGTCTAAGAAACTAGTTAGGTTAATTTGTTTTAAATCATTTTGATTCCTCTTTTAAATTGGTTAAACTTTTACATATAGGATAAAACAAATGAATAACTTCTAGCAAAGAGTTATGGGGATTAGGATTATGAGTGCTGAGAAAGAAAAAATTGAAGATTTAGCGAAAAAAGTTGATGAACTCTTAAGTGTATTAAATGTAATTTCAAGTGACCTTTCTGAGGTTTCAAAATCTCTAAAAAAGATAAGTGGAACAAAAGCAACAATAACTCCAGCAGTTTCTACACCATCCTTAGGAAAGACAAGGAGCATAAATGATGTAAAACAAGGGTTTTCTCCAGAACTTGTAGGTATGCTATTTTTTGAAGAAATTGAAAATTACATTATAGTAAAACCCAGAAGATTTCTAGGATCAGATAATTTTGCACAAATTGCTGCTATTGTTCGCGACCTCGGTGGAGAGTATATAAGCGCTGGAAAAAATTCTCATTTCAAGATTCCAAAATAAGAAAATAATAAAACTGTAACTTTAGGCTTAAGCTGATTTTATTATTAATTTTTAGTTTCTCTCAGTTTATGTGAAAAGCTTTTTGTTTTGAATATGTTGTAAATTATTTTTGTTGGAGGCTCTTGACTCTGAAATTAATCTATATCGTCATTGATGGAATGGGTGATCGCCCTATCAAAGAATTAGATGGAAAAACCCCGCTCGAAGCAGCTGAGACACCATTCATGGATTCTCTTGCCAAATCTGGAAAGACTGGTCTTATGTACACTATTGGTAAAGGTATGGCACCAGAAAGTGATGTGGCTGTTGTATCTATCTTAGGTTACGATCCTTTCAAGCATCATGTAAGCAGAGGAGCTTTAGAGACTGTTGGTGCTGGATTAGATATGAAAAGTGGAGATTTAGCTCTTCGATGTAATTTTGGAACCTTAGGAGATGATAAAACTTCAATTATTGATAGAAGAGCTGGAAGAGATCTGACCCAGGAAGAGTCCAATAAGTTGGCTAAGACAATTAATGAAGAAATTCAATTGGATTCCCACTCAGTTAGTTTTAAGATAAAAAGTACTTCTTCTTATCGAGCCGCTTTGGTTATGCGAAGCAATGAGGGTAAGCTTTCAGGTAATATTAGTAATACTGATCCAGCATATAAGAGGATAAACAGTGTAGGTGTTGCTGATCCAGATGCTGAAATGGTTATAAAAACATGTCATGCTCTAGATGATACAGACGAAGCGATAATATCAGCAAAATTGGTAAATGAATTTACGATAAAGACAATGCCTATTCTCGATCAACACGAAGTTAATGATAATCGTGTTAAAGCTGGTAAATTAAAAGCAAATGTTATTCTTAGCAGAGATGCAGGTAGTATTGTGCCAAATTTTACTTCCCTTTCTGATCTTTACGATCTAAGGTTTGTTTGTCTAGCAGATATGAATGTAGAGCGGGGAATATCAAAATTGGCTGGAATGAGTTTAGTTGATCTTCCTCTTCCATCTAAGGATCTTGAAAAAGATTGTAAACTCAGAGTAAAAAAGCTCTTGGAAACCTTACCTCATTATGATTGTTTCTATGTTCACATCAAAGGACCTGATGAGCCAGGTCACGATGGTGATTTTAAGTTAAAAACTGAGTTAATTTCGATTGTTGACAAATATTTTGTTGGCAGTGTTCTTCAACAAATTGATCTTGAAGATAATATTATTTGTATAACTGCTGACCATTCAACTCCATGTAATTTGAAAGCCCATAGTGATGATCCTGTTCCAGTGTTGATTGCTGGAAATAGTTTTCAAGGTGATGCAGTTGAAAAATTTTCTGAAAAAGCCTGTAAAAAAGGTAAGTTAGGAGTTTTGCATAAAGGAACTGAACTTATGCCCAAATTAGTTAATCATGTTAAGATTAAATGATTTACTTAGTTTCTATTGAATCCGATGAATAGACCAGTTATGAAGCTGGCTACGAAAGGAACACTGGATACAAGGGTTATTATTCCCAATGGAGCTAGAAGACCGATAAAGTCTGTTACACTTGTTAATATTGAATCAACGTTGATATTGACTGTACCTATATATGCTAAAATTATTAAAGTAATTGCTATAATTGCGATTGTCACTGCCATTCTTGAGGCTCTTCTAACAATTAATCCTGCAAAATAACCTGATACTCCGCCTATCATTAAAACAAATAATATTGGGGCTATCAAATCTTCCATTTCCTTTTTCACCTCTTAATATTTTGGTTGATAAATAATTGTCCCACATTTCATGCAGTAACAAAAATTGTCGTTCTGATCTG
>JARRMA010000071.1:0-8352 GCA_037386505.1 Candidatus Bathyarchaeota archaeon | reverse complement strand
ATTTTTTGCATGTTTAGCCAGCTCAAAACATACAGAGGCTGCCAGTTCTCCAAACTCAAGATTAGGAGGAATTTCGAGAAGTATAGAGGGTAACTGAAAATCAGGATATAATTGGTTTATAGCATCCTTCAAAACAGTCTCGCATGCGAATTGAAAGTCAGCGAAAGGATTATCCGAAATCATGATTTATTTCTTCCATTAGCGATCGCCCAAGGTTTTATCCACCTTTGGAATAATAGGGTGTGACATGTTAGCTTAAATTCCTTTTTGGTTTCTATTCTAGAAGATTGCATATGATCTTTATCAAATGTGACTAAGTTTCTTTATTCTTAATCAACAAATATTGCTAATGTCTTAGTTATTGATGAATACTAAGTTATGGACTTTCATTTGTGGTGGTGAATAATTAATGAAGAAACAAAATGGTGGATTTAATACCGTACCTGATCTTTTTTATCCATTAAATCCCTATGGACCATCAGGACCAATAAGACCTCTACCAAGCCCCCAAAGACCATTCCAATAAATAAATCGTCTATCATTAGCACAAAATAAGATTTTACAAAATTTTTCAAGAATGCAGTCTTAAAAGAGACATTTTTAATGAGGATAGTTTCACTTTACTCTCTCCTCTATTTTTGACTTCGAATGGACACCAGTCTTATTTTCTCTTCGATAGTCGTTGGATACCCCAGGAGTTTCAGTTACCCTCTATACTTCTCGAAATTCCTCCTAATCTTGAGTTTGGAGAACTGGCAGCCTCTGTATGTTTTGAGCTGGCTAAACATGCAAAAAATGTAATGTGCTATTAGCTGATTTTGAAGATATACCAAATAATGTAGTATGGTATTCTCTTCTTAGAACTAAATTAAATGGTTCCTGCCAGAACTGTGGACACAAACTTCCCAACCCATCAAAATATGCCGAGAAAATGATCTTTGAAGTAAAATCAAGTGCTCCTATTATTGTAAAATAAGAAATTCAATTCCATTTTAGCTACAAAAGTTCTATCCCTTAAAAATTAAAGGAAAATAAAAATTGTATAACCATACTCTTTTGCAGGAGACCTCAGCTCAGAAACTAAGATTATCTTTGGGTATCGAAAAAATTGATGAAATATTTCCTCATTTTAGTTTAGGAGACTTCGTAGTTTTCCGCGGTTCATCCCAATCGTTAATCAATATTCTTTGTGTTAGAGCTCAGCTTCCTTGCCAACTAGGAGGACTGGGAACAAATGTTGTTTTCGTTGATGGAGGTAACAAATTTAGATTGTATGATATTTCAACGATTGCTCAAAGTTATGAACTTGATCCAAGAGTGGTTTTAGAAAGAATCTTTATTTCTAGAGCTTTCACCGCTTACCAGCTTACATCTCTAATTTTAGAAAGACTTCAGAAAGCAATTGATGTCTATGATTCAAAATTAGTGATTTTATCTAATTTAATTCAATTGTACCTAGATCCAGATATTCCAAAGAAAGAGGCTCAAGAAATTTTCATGCAATTAACTTCTTATATTTCAAATTTTGCCAAAAATAATCAAGTAATTGTTCTAGCAACAAACTCTAATTATTCTTGGTCTAAACAAAACAAATTCTTTAAAGAGGTATTATTTGCAAGAGCAAACGTTGTAATAGCTATCAAGAAATCCAATCCTGGTCCTCAATTTGTTTTGGAAAAACATTCCCAATTCAATTTAGGAAAAGCAGAGTTTCCCTCTTCCGAGGTTACATTAACAGATTTTATGAAGGTTTGAATTTTGGGAAAAACTGTAGAATCCTATCGTATAGCCTTAGACAAAGAAGTCCAGCGATGGATAGGTTATGCTAGAGCATTACGACAAGATGATAGGAAAAGATTTGAACAGTTAATGGATATTTACCGAAATTATGCTTCAGCATCCAGCAATGCTACCCGTCCTGTTTTATTTGAACCAATGATTATGTCCATTGTTTTACATCAACAGAAAACGTTGAACAAACTAGAGAAGGAATTAGTTGCGATTAGAAGTCAATCCTACGAGTCCTAAAAAACTTAAGGGATGGATATTTGATCTTTATCCTTCACTGCCTGGACAGATGTGTATTTGGTTCATTACAGAAAATGGTCAAAGAATTCGGTTAGTAGACCGATTTAATTACAAGGTTTATGTTTCAGGTAAATATGCAGATTTAGATTTGCTTCTTTCTCAGTTCAGATCAGACAGTTCTTTATTGTCTTATAGGTTTGTGTACAAGTTTGATGATCCAAGCCAAGCTAAACTTTCTAAGGTTTTAGAATTTACTCTCAAAAATCGTAATACATCTTTTGTTCGCAAAGTTTTACAGTCTGGTAGATATTTGCGATATAAATTACATAATTGTGATTTAAGACCGTCTCAATACTATCTGTACGAAAAAGACCTTTTTCCTTTGGCTTTTGTTGAAGTGAAAATTGAAGCATCTAATCTAAAGTACAAAGTTTTAGATTCGATAGAGAAGCTCGATTATCAGATTCCCGCACTTAGAGTAATGAAAATTGGGTTAGAAGTTGACAAAAAGAAGCGAATAGCAAATTTTTATGATCCACTAAAAAAGATTAGCGTTTCAAATGGCAATAAAGAAATTCTGTTTGATTCAGGTAAAGAAAAAAACAAACTCTTAGATTTAGTTGACACAGTTAGAAAATTTGATCCCGATATCCTGCTTACAAAAGGAGGAGATTCGTTCATCTTACCTTATCTTACTAAAAGATCCATACTAAACGGTATAGGAACTGAATTTATTCTAAGCAGAGAAATTATTCCATTATCGCCTAAACACAGGAAAGGAAAAACATATTTTTCTTATGGTAGAACATTTTACAGAGCTCCCACTCAAAGATTGTATGGTAGAATCCATATAGACGAAAATAACACCTTTATTCTCAGAGAAAGCGGCTTTGATGGATTAATCGAAATTGCTAGAAGCTGTCGAGTCCCTTTGCATAGGGCTGCTCGTTCTTCTATTGGGACAAGTATGTCTTCTCTTCAATGTTATCAAGCAGTTAGAGATGGCTTTCTTATTCCGCGTAATAAGACAGTTGGTGAATCTTTCAAATCAGCAGTTCAACTTTTGGTTGGGGACCGAGGAGGATTTGTTTATGAGCCGAAAATGGGAATTCATGAAAATGTAGGTGAAGTGGATTTTTCTTCAATGTATCCTTCATTGATGTCAAATTATAATATTTCTTCTGAAACAGTTCTTTGTGATTGCTGTCCAGATTCAGATTTGCTTATTCCTGGACTTGGATATCATATATGCAAGAAAAGAAGAGGGATAGTTCCTAAAGTTCTTAGTTTTGCAGTAAATAGAAGGCTTAGTTACAAGAAATTATCTAAAGAAACTCAAGATGAACACTTAAGAGTGGTCTATAAATCTCGATCAAGTGCTTTGAAATGGATTCTTGTAACTTGTTTTGGTTATCTTGGTTACAGAAATGCTAAATTTGGAACTATTGATGGGCACATAGGTGTTTGTGCTTTTGGTCGGAAAACTTTCTTGAAAGCTTCATACATAGCAGAAAAAAAGGGATTTAATGTAATCCATGGGATTGTTGATTCGTTATGGCTAAAAAAAGAAAATGCAACTTCAGATGAATATGTTAAGTTGTGCTCCAAGATAAGTGATAAAGTGGGAATTCCGTTAGAGTTTGAAGGTTTTTTTAAGTGGATAGTTTTTCTTCCATCTAAAATTCATCCTAATGTTCCTGTTCTGAATCGTTACTATGGAGCAAAAAAAGATGGAAGTATCAAAGTCAGAGGCATAGAAATCAGGCGAAGAGATACTCCAAAGTTTATTTATGATGCACAAATGGAAATGATCAATGTTTTAGCTTCTGCAGATAATAAAAGAGCTTTTGTTGAGAAAATTCCTGAAGCTTTGAATGTGATTAAAGATTATAGGAAAAAACTGTTAGATGGAAAAGTTAGTATCTGGGATTTAATTGTCACAAAACGTCTTTCTAAGGCTCCAGAAAAATATACACAAAAAGTTAGTCAATTAATTGCTGCAGAACAACTTTTGAAAGAAGGAGTTGAAGTTTCAGCGGGTAAAAGTGTAAATTTTTTGTATACTAGTGCGAATAACAAACGGTATAATAGAAGAGTTAGAGCAAAAGATCTGATTGAAAAAGGAGTGACTGCTGATGTTAAAAAGTATCTTCTTCTTTTGTATTCTGCAGCATTTAACATTCTGAGTCCTTTTGAATATTCTGAAAAAGAAATCTACAATTACGTGACAGGTTTCAAAAAATCAGAATTAACTAAATATTATTTTGAAAAATGATTCTAATCAGGTTTTTTCGAAGTTTCATATCATTTTTTAAGCGCTTTGCCTAACAAATTTTGGGGAAAAATATGAATAATAATGAATGTAAATGTGGGCATTTGAAGAGTGATCATGCTGATTTTATTGATCGTTTTGATCCTCAAAAAAATAGAATGTTACGGGAATTCGTTGCCAAAGGTTTAGGAAAATGTGAAAAATGCGAATGCGATTATTTCAAAAAATAATTTTAATCAATAGGATTGAAATTTAATGAGCATTGATATCCAAAATTATATTGATAAGCAGCCGTTTCCTCAAAAAGAGATTTTGAAGAAAGTTAGAAAAATTTTCCAAAAAACCCTTCTAAATTGTAAAGAAAAAATGCATTGGGGAGTCATAACTTTTGCAGATGGAAAATTCTATATTGCTGCAATGAAAAATCGTGTTCATGTCGGTTTTGCTATTAATGGATTAAATAAAGATGAAATAATTTTGTTTGAAGGAAACGGTAAAACAATGAGACATATAAAAATCCCGACTTTAGAAGATATTGATGAAACAAATCTTGTAAAGTTAATAGAGCTAGTAAACAAAAAAGCAGTCTGTAATCAATGCTAAAAGGTTTCCACCTCTCGGTAGATTCAAACTCAATTAAATTTAGATAATCTCATTGCAGATTATTGAATTTAAATTGAAACTTAGTTGTCTTATTTTTTAATAAAAAAGTAAGGTTAAAATAATTACGAGCTTTTCGTGTTTTAGAGATGATTTTGTGAATAAATTAGAATGCGACTGTGGAGGAAAATTTACTCAACATTCTGCAGACGTTAGAGTTTGCCAAAAATGTAAAAAAATACCAGATATGGACACTCTACTTCAAATACTTGAAGAAATAGGAGTAAAAGAAGACACAATTCAAAAACTTAAAAATGATGTCAATTATGTCCCAGTTTAGAAAATAAGAAGACTAATGACTTATTCCATATTTCATAGAAGTAATGATTTTGTTAAATGGATAAGTTTCAACACGAAGAGTTTCTAATATGTGCCATTCAACTTGTCCTGATCCTTCACATGATTGTATTAAATGCTACTTAGTTGATTTAAAAAAAGCATTAGAAAATGATTCTATAAAAAATAATTAAAGAAAAACTCAACAAAATAATTCGGATAAATTGCTGAATTATTCTAATAACCGTTATTTTCTTATTTTTTAATGGATTCTTTTGTTCAACAAAGCCTTTAAGCAACAAAAAACTAAATTTTATTTGCGGCAAGGGACAAATAGCATTCGGAAACGGAAGTATAGTTGGCGGCTATGTTTGTAACAGAAACTGTTGGCTTTGGCTAATTGAAACAGAAACAATGTGGCTAGCGACTTGCTAACTGAAACAGAGAAAGAGCGTGTCACTTTCTCAACACCGAACCATTGCTAATTACGGTGTAGAAGCACGCAAAACCGTATTACCTTGCCACATTATTTTGGTTATTTAGAAAACTATTGACTTTCCTCTAAATATCTGAGAGGTCAAAATAAAAAATCCTGCAATTGCAAGAAAAATTCCAAAAATCATTAGAAACATTCCTGAAAGAAAACCTCTTGAATTAAAAAATATTTGTTCGATTGAATTACTAAAAAAGTAAAGAGTAATTCCTAAGAAAATTAAGATAATTGAGAAAATAATTAGTTTTAGATTCAAATTTGTTTCAAAGAAGTAATTTTAGAGATAATTCTAAAGGTTTATGGATTCGTAATATATTTTTGAGAAAAAATTTAGAAATTTAATTCTAAGATAGATTACTAATTTTTTTGAATATTGAAATCATTTTTTCCAAAAATCTAATAATTATTTCTTCAAATTATTATGGCTCTAAATGTGATGAACTATAATATTTCTTCATCAATTTATTGGCGATTTTCAGTAAAATTAAATCAAGAACAATCATTAGGAGGTGCAAATATGTTGTGTGGATCTCATATGGGATTTGGAGGACATGGAATAAAATTCATGACCGTTGAGGAAGAAATAGAAATGCTTGAGGGAGCAAAAACTAGATTAGAAACCCAATTAAAAAATATCGATGAACGATTAAAAAAACTAAAAGCCTAATTCTTAATTTTTTTATTCTGTATCCCGAAATTTTTAAAATTGTCTATTAAATCTAGGCTAAACAGTAAAATATAATTAAAAAATAAAATTGGTGAGATAAATTTCACCCTAAAATTTATTTTAGATAGTAGACAAAGGTCAAGCCTTAATTTATTTTAATTGGTGGTAAAAATGGATTCTACAAGAAAGACGTCAATAATTGTTGGAGTATTGTTTTTAATTGCTACAATAATAATTATCATAGGTGGAATTTTCTCTTTTTCGATTTATGAATCAGATTATCTTATTGCAGTTGCCTCAAATGAAAATCAGGTTATTTTTGGAGCACTTCTTGAGATTGTTGCTACAGCTGCAATTGTTGGTATTCCAATTGCGATGTTTCCTTTATTAAAGAAATTTAATGAAAGTTTAGCTCTTGGATATGTTGCCATTAGAATATTTGAAGGCTTAACTATTTTTCTTAATACAATCGTTTTATTATCTATATTGACTTTAAGTCAAGAATTCGTAAATACACTATCTCCAGATGTTTTATATTTCCAGACTACCGGAAATTTATTATTGACAGTAAGAGAACAAATCAGTGTTCTTGTTGATTTTTCTTTTCCTATCGGGGCTTTAGTTTTTAATTATTTATTATATAAAACAAGACTTATTCCACGATGGATTTCTGTTCTGGGACTATTGGGAGGTGCATTATGGTTAATAGCTACTCCGTTTAGATTATTTGGGTTTAATCCCGAACAAATAGACTTTTTAGCATTACCGATAGCTGCTCAAGAAATGATTCTAGCAATTTGGCTTATTATTAAAGGGTTTAATTCTCCTAAAATTGTTTCAGAATAACCCAAACTTGGAAAAAAATAATGGAGTTTGAGATTATAGTATGAAACTTACAACAAATGTGAAGCTTTTACTCGTAACATTACTTTTTCGTTTACTTTTTGGGGGATATATTGTAGGTATAGATCAATATTTTTTCAATGATTTTGACAGTGCAGTTACAGTAGTAATAATTTATCTTTTTTTAGCTATCTTTTCATCTTTATTTATTTATGGAAAAAGAATAGGACTTATAGGGATTATAGGTTTGGAAACAATTTTTATCATATTAAATTCTGTGTTTCTTATCTTAACTTTAGGTCAAATAACTGATGCTGGAATGCATGATCCCCTAAATAATTGGTGGACAACAATTTTTCGATATCTATTTTCTCTGCTCACATTAATACTTTCAGTTAGAATTTTTAGAGAAACAAAAAAGGAACCATAATTTATGAAAATGAAGGCAATTGTCTATGAAAAATATGGTTCTCCAGAAGTTCTTCATTTTAAAGATGTTACGAAACCAAATCCGAAAGAAAATGAAGTATTGATAAAATTTTTGCAACAACAATTTATTCTGGAGATCTAGAATGCGAAGTTTTTGTGTGCCAAATGAAATGTGGTTAATGACAAGGATAGCGTTGGGAATAAGAGGTCCAAGAAAAAAGATTCTAGGAATGGAGTTAGCTGAAGAAATTGAAGAATTATGCAAGGATGTTAATAAATTTTGAAAAGGTGACAAACTTTTCAGGTCAAAGTACGATGGTAATTCACATCCTGCATTACTACTGTAATTCTTTGTTTCACGATTTGTATGTAATTTAGGGGTAGTAGAACAAACCAAAATACATAATTTATTATTCTTAACAACTTTTAAATGGTTTAGGGATTAATAAAAATAGATATGATGATGAAATCTTGGAGCTAAGAGTAATTCTTTTATATATTATTATTATCGGAATACTATTATCTCCTTACGTCGTTTTTACATGGGGTGTCGGAGGTAGAGGTCCAGCACTAACCATCATTATCATATTTACATTATTTGCTCTTTCAGCGATTTACATGTCATTACGGTCTAATCGCTCCAACAAATTCTAATTTTCAAATGATCAGTGTACCAAGTTAAAC
>JARRMA010000070.1:0-5811 GCA_037386505.1 Candidatus Bathyarchaeota archaeon | reverse complement strand
ATGGTCAAGTAGGGGTTTCATTCCTTCGGCGAAGAAGTGAGCTACGGTTTTTGAATAGTGATAGGTTGTCGTGCAGTAGTGGAACATGTAACTCATTCCCTCAGAATCGCCAATGTATAGAGGATGACTCGGGTCAAGAAATCCTCTTCTTGTAACAAGGTGGCTTGAGGCACCGGTTATTATAAATGGAACACGTTGATCTATGGCATAAACTTGGTCGTTGAGGGTAGCTCCACTTGAAAATCCGCCAATAAGAAGGTCAGCACCTTGGTCCACTACACGCTTTACTGCAGTATTTGCTGTCTCAGTGTCTGTGGTGTCTCCTGTATCTGCAAGTAACAACTCTATTTTAAGTTTGGCATCTAGATCTGCTACGTAAATTCCTCCAGCATCGTTAATTTCTTTGACTGCCATTTGAGCAGCGCGGTCCATGTCTGGTCCTACGGATATTTGAGTTGGGGCAACCAAACCGATTTTGATGGTTGGTTCGGAAGGTCCTATTAATTGCCAGGCTGCAAAAGCTCCAGCAACAACAATGATTACGATAGCTACTATTGCGATAATTTTAGTATTCGCCATATTTTTTTCTCCTTTTTTGTAGTATTTCAGTGATACTGTTAATAAAATTAACCCAAGTTAACCTGTTTTCTACCTATATTGAAGGCTTCAAGGTTAAGATTTACATATTTTTCTTTGAGTCGATCTGCAATTGCCCTCTGTAGAGATTCTTTTGTAACTGAAATCTCAGGAATACCAGAAAGCGCTCCAAGTAGAATTGTATTGACTGTTAAAATATTTCCAAGTCTTTTAGCGATACTGATTGCGTCAATTTGGTAAACTTTAGAAGATTTTTCTTTTATTATTTGTAAAATCTTTTCATAATCAAAATTAGATGATTTATCAGTTGATGTACTAGGTGGAATATATTTAATGTTTAATATAACAATTCCATCTTTTTTTAGCATAGGTAAAACACGTGCAGTTTCAAGCATCTCAAATCCTAAAATAATATCTGCTTTTCCTGTTTCGATTAAGGGAGCTTGAACTTTATCACCAATTCTTACATGCGCAACAATCGATCCTCCCCTCTGAGCCATTCCATGAACTTCTGCTTTTGCTACATCCAATCCGTCAAGAAGAGCAGCTTCACAAAATATATCGCTGGCTACAACAATTCCTTGGCCACCAATTCCTGAAAAAACAATATTTAGTATCAATTACTTTTTGCTCCTTATTGCATCAAAAGGACAAATTGTTTCACAAACTCCGCAACCATAGCACAGGGTTGTATCAATCTCTGCTCGATCATCATTTAAAGAAATAGCTGGACATCCAAATTGTTCAACACAAACTCCACATCGGTTACAATCTTCTAGAACCTCTCTTCTTGGACCTCTCTTAATCAACAATGGACAAGGTCTTCGAGAAATAATAACAGATGGTCCATGATAATCTACAATTTCCTTTAGAGCTTTCCTAGTTTGCTCAACATCATAGGGATCAACTATTTCCACTTTCTCAATCCCGAGGCTACGGGCAACATCTGCTAATTCGATAATTTTAGTTTGCTCCCCTAAAGCATTCTTTCCTGAACCAGGAGTTGGTTGATGCCCAGTCATTGCAACAGTACTGTTATCTAAAATGATTACACAAACATTAGATTTATTATAAGCAATATTAAGTAATCCCGGCATTCCTCCATGAAAGAAAGTTGAATCTCCTATAACTGCAAAAGTTTTTTCTTGAACCCCAGAATGAATCATTCCTGCAGCTTGTGAAATTCCACCCCCCATACAGAGACAAGTATGAACAGTATTCACAGGAGGCATAAAACCTAAAGTATAACAACCAATATCACCTGTCACAATTTTGTCAGTGGTTTTCCCCTTAAGACTCAGGGCACTTTCTGGACACCATTTCACACAAACAGGGTCACCATTACACATATCACAAACTATGGCTTTGTTAGTGCTTGGATGCAAGGTTATTGCACCATATTCACATGCCTGAATACACCAACCACATCCCTTACATTTTGATTCATCGATTATGATTGTTTTATTTTCTAATGATTGAGTCAAAGCCCCGTTTGGACAAGCAGCAACACATGGAGCATCTTGACATGTTCTACAAGTTAGAGCAATATTTTTGATCGTATCTAGGCGTACTGCTCTAATCCTAGATTTAACAGGATTAAAGGTTTGTTCTTTCTCCATTGAACATACATATTCGCATACTACGCAACCGTTACACATTTTGGGATTGCAGTTAACAAATTGATTAACCGAATTCAAAGCATAATAAAATGCCCTATGAGGACAACCTGGACATAGCACAGGGGGTCGTCTTGGTAACTCTAAATTCTTCTGACTTTCAATCTTTTCGCATAAACCAAGGCTCGCGAAGACACCTCTTAGAATGTCAGGAGTAAATTCACCCACTTCATTCAAATCGGTGTTGTTCTTTCCCAAAATTTCAGAGTTTAAACATTTAATACGTTCTTCAATGTATGGTCTTAATTCTTCAATCACTATAATCTTTTTTACTTTAGAAACAAAATTCTTGAAAATTTTTTCAGGAAATGGATATACAAAACCTAACTTCAACCATGAAAAATTTTTTGTATCTAAAACAGACCTTGCGTAATAATATCCAATTCCGCTTCCTACAATCCCAATTTCTTTTTCATTATCTTCGATTATATTGAAATTAGAAGTAGTTACAAGTTCTTTGGCTACTTTCAGTTTTTCTTTAAGAATTTTGTGCCTTTTTATAGCGTTGGATGGAATCATTACCCATCTTTCAGCGTCTTTATCAAAATCAGCTTTTCTATAATTCCTTAGAATTCGACCAATCTTCACGCGACCCTTCCCATGGGCTACACGAGTAGTTAATCTCACGATCACGGGTAACTGTAATCTTTCACTTATTTTAAATGCTTCACGAGTCATGTCTAAAGCTTCTTGAGGATTACCGGCATCGAAAAGTGGGATATCAGAATGAACTGAAAAATATCTTGTATCTTGTTCATTTTGACTACTATGCATTTGTGGATCATCACAAACAGCAATAACTAAGCTGCCCTTAACTCCGGTATATGCTAAGGTCATTGCAGCATCGGAAGCAACGTTTAATCCGACATGCTTCATTGAAACTATAGCTCGAACTCCGGCCATTGATGCACCTGCGGCCACTTCCATTGCAACTATTTCGTTTATACTCCATTCAGCATAGACACCATAATCCTTAGCTATGTCTGCAATTGCTTCAAGAATTTCAGTTGAAGGAGTTCCAGGATAAGCTGTTGCTACTTGCACACCAGCTTCAAGTGCACCTCTAGCTACAGCTTCATCTCCATTTAGTAAAAGATAGCTACCTGGTTTATCAATGCCTATCTTGGCTTTCATACTAATTAGGCCTTCAGATCTTACCTTGACGCAAATCTAAAACACGTTTTGCTTTTCCCGCAGTTCTTGGAAGTTCACCAGGTTTTACAAGCTCTATTATCGGTGATAGACCTGTAATATTATTGACTTTTTGTTTTATTTTTCGTTTAAGTGTTTCTAATTCTTGTTCATTGCTTTTTGCACTTTTTTCTGTTAATTCAGCTTTTATTGTAAATACATCCAAAGCATCTGGTCGTTCTAAGATTATTTGATACTGGGCAGCTAACTCTGGTAGTCCCATTATGGAATATTCGATCTGCGAGGGAAAAACATTTACTCCTCGTATTATCATCATATCGTCTGACCTTCCCCTAATTCGCATCATCCTAGAATGAGTTCTTCCGCATGAACATTGTTCATTTTGAATTACTGAAAGATCTCTAGTTCTAAATCTTAGAATAGGTAAACCAGTTTTTGTAAGTGTAGTAAAAACTAATTCACCTTCTTCTCCAGGAGGCAAAACTTCACCATTTTTGGAATCTATGGTTTCAATTAGAAAATGATCCTCCCAAATATGCAAACCATTATGCTCATTGCATTCTACCGATACTCCGGGACCACAAAGTTCAGTGAGTCCATAAATGTCAAATGCTTCTATTGACAAATCTTTTTCAATTCTTTCCCGTATCCTTTCAGACCAGGGTTCTGCCCCAAAGAGACCAATCTTAATTTTAAGATCTTTTTTAGGTTTAATTCCTTCTTGAACCATAGCCTCTGCAAGATATATTGCATAACTTGGTGTACAACATAATATTGTTGAACCAAAATCTTTCATAAGTTTTATTTGTCTTTGTGTCATTCCACCGCTTATGGGCAATATTGTTGTTCCTATTTTTTGAGCTCCATAATGGAAACCAAGACCACCTGTAAAAAGACCATATCCGTAAGCATTATGCATTAAGTCCTCTTTTCTAACCCCAGTTGTATATAGTGATCTGGCCATCAGTTCTGCCCAAACATCCATATCATTGACTGAATATGCTCCAACAACCGGATTTCCTGTTGTTCCACTTGATGCATGAATTTCAACAATCTCTTCGAAAGGCACAGTAACCATACCAAACGGATAATTTTCTCTTAAGTCGTTTTTTGATGTAAAAGGAATCTTTTGTGCATCATCCAAAGTTTTAATATCATCAGGTGAAATTCCTGCATTCTTGAATTTAGTTCGATAAAAAGTAGAGTTTTCGTAACAATATTTAACTTGGTTTTTAAGTAATTTTAATTGAATTTTATTTAGTTCGTTTCTATTTGCTGTTTCAATTTTTTTGTTCCAGTACATATTAGACATGAATTAAGATCACCATCTAAAGACCTAAATATACTTCTTTGATATGGTCGTTTGACAGCAGTTCTCTGCCTTCGCCTTCTATAATAATTTTCCCTTCTTCCAAAACATAACCTCTATTTGCAATATTAAGGGAATCACGAATATTTTGTTCAACAAGAAGAATGGCCACACCTTCATCATTAATTTGGCGTAAAGTGTCAAACACTTTAGCTACAATAATCGGTGCTAAACCCAATGAAGGTTCATCAAGAATTAGAAGCTCTGGATTTGACATAATGCTTCTTCCAATAACAAGCATTTGCTGTTCGCCCCCACTAAGAGTTTGCGCAAGTGCTTTCTCTTTTTTCCTTAAAACAGGAAAAATTTGATAAATACGCTCTTGAGATTCTTTAACTTTTTGTTTATCACTAATAGTATAAGCTCCCAATAAAATATTTTCTTCAACTGTCATTCTAGGAAAAATATCTCTTCCTTCTGGAACTAAACTAATCTTTTTCTTAACAATTTCATAGGGTGGAGAATTTTGAATGTCTTGGCTTTTAAATCGAATAATTCCATTTTTTACAGGAATCAAACCCATTATAGTCTTGACTAATGTAGTTTTTCCCGCTCCATTAGGACCAATAATACTTATGATTTCTTTCTTGTTTATTTTGAAAGAAACATCCCAAAGTATCTGAATCAATCCGTAACCAGATGAAACATTTTTTGCTTCAAGCACTTAAAATTCCTCATCAAAGCAGAATTTTTTACCCAAGTAAACTTTAATGACATTTTCATCTTTGCATACATCTCTGGGACTACCTTCACATATCTTCTCGCCATGATCAAGTACAGCAACTCGATTGCAAAGACCCATAATTACACGCATTACATGTTCAACGATGAGTATGGTTACTCCCTGTTTGTTTATACGTTTAATCAAAGCTATTGCCTCATCACTTTCTTTAGGTGTTAAACCGGTAAGAAGTTCATCTAAAAGAAGAAGTTTAGGTGATGTAGCTAAAGCTCTTGCAAGCTGAACACGCCTTAATTCAATTACATTCAAATTTTTTGCAAGAAAATTAAATTTAG
>JARRMA010000069.1:3490-16580 GCA_037386505.1 Candidatus Bathyarchaeota archaeon | reverse complement strand
AATTTTTTCTAGAAATTACATATAGACTAAGGTTCCATGACCGTTTATATGAATGCAGAAGGTCATCATACAAAAGAGTGTGGGAAAGGATTGGAAAATTTGAAGAAAATTCGAATAAAACGTTATCCCCCTCGAAACTTTCCCGCAAAGTCTCTTTGGGAGATAATAGCTGTTCCACCTAAATCTGACCAAGATGTTGAATTTATGATGCTTTATAAAGCAAATCCTAAGCATCCAGCTGTAATTGAAGAAATGACAGAAGTAGTTGAAATTGAAGTTAACGAGAAAGCTTACAAAGAACTAACGTGGTTGTTTAAAAAATATGAAGTACCTTGCAGACCCATCGAAGAAGGAATAGAAGTAAAACATATAGGAACTAGATCGAAATTCATCAATGATAAAAACAAATGAAAGAAATATTCTATAAAATGAAATCTACATAAATCGTTCTAATTTGGTTAATCCGATTATTTCCTCGAAATCTAAACCTAATGCATCTAGAATCTGATCAAAAGTAGATTGTAAGTAGGCAACATATTTGTCTATATCAACTTCACTATTTGTCGCAATTTGAACTGGTTTGACTCTTGGTTCTTTTAAAACTTTAACAAAACTTATCAAATCCCCAGCTTTCATCTCATATCCTATTTTCTTTAAAAGAAGAGCAGCTTTCACATGCTGTGGAGTAGTTTTAGTATAAGCTTCGGGAGGTTTACCTAAAACAACATGAAAGGCAAGTTCTTCTGGAGTTTCTCCCCAACGCCGTTGTTTTAACCTCAAATAACGATCTCGAATAATCGTTTTAATTTCTTTTTTTGCTTTTTTTTCCGGGAACTGAAGACAGCATAACGATACCACTTTTCTACCTCCAACTCCATTCCCATAGTTTTCTTGGACCATTCTTCTAGGATCTTTATTTGTTCTGATGTAGGATTTTTCAAGAAAAGGCTGTCTGTGTCTCCATATAGAACATCAATATCTAGAGATCTGGCTTTTTCTATTGTTTTAGTTATAACGTGACGCCCAATTGCAGCTGTGGCTTCGGCAACTGGTGGACAATATAGGCCAAAGGCTGGAGAGCCAAACACTCCATAACTTGCGTTTAATATGACCTTAAGAGCAGATGGTATTACGTTGTACCAACTGCGTAAATCTTTTGACAGAGTTTTATCTTTGGCTTTTTTCTTATACCACTTGACTCTAAGATCTCTAAGGGAACCGATAAGGAGGCTTTCAAGTGCTTTATTTCTGGTGCATATCCAATGATCTGTTTCTGGGACTTTATTGGATTTGCATTCTTCATGATTACAAAGTAGAGTCTGATAACCTAAATTGTAAACTTTAATAATTGACGGGTATAGACTCGCAAAATCCATTACAGCAACATTAAAATGTACTCCAGGAATTGGATCAACAACAATTGCACCTTTATACTTCTTCCCCTTAATTATTGCTTTAGTAGTAGTTCCTCCCTTAAGTGAAAGTATATCCTCAGCGTTTGGAATCAACATTCCGCGTTGGCGATGTTCAAAATAAAGAAAATTACGTATCCAACGGGAAACTCCTTGGCGGGTTACATCTTCCATAGACATATGAGAAATTCTAGTAATTGCAAGAGCTAATTTCATTACCAAATTGTCATTAAAAGTTGTTAAATTAAGTGTAATTTCAGAATCTCGGAGATTATATTTTACTAATTCAGAGTAACTTAACTCTGATATTGATTTTTCAAAATCTATTTTGGGTAAATCAAGCAGTGCAGTACCGACTGCGTTCAAGGTTATGTCTCTATATTTATTTCCGAAGGCATAAATTTGGATTGACCGATTGAAGAAAAATTTATAAAGATCAATATGAACTCCGTGATTTACAGAACAAACTCTTCTACCCACTTCAATTGGGATTTGGTTTCGCTCAAATCCGAAGTGATTTCTAGCTCGGTTATAAAGATAAGGCAGGTCGAATTCGTCGCCATTAAATGTTAATACAAACGGATACGCACAAATGGCTTCAAAGACTTTTTGAAGCAATCTTTTTTCAGAATCAAAATATTTTATGACAACGTCGCAAGGTAATTTCTTGTTACCTTTCTCTATTTCATCTCTCTTTAGAACAAAAATCTGTTTCTTCCCATCTGAACCATATAATGCAACTGAAACAACGGGATGAGCAGCTTCTTGAGGGTCAGGAACACGTGTTGCAATTGAAGAACTTACTTCAATATCTAGTCCTACCCTTAGAAAATCTGGAGCTGGAGACTCTAATAGTTGTGCCCATTTTTCGACGCTTTCAAGAAACTCTTTTCCGACATCGGAAAAAAGGCAGAGTATCTTTTCTAAATTACTTTTTGATAACTTGGGGTGTACAGCTATTAGTTTTCCATTTTCGATTTTGTACAACATACCAGTTGCTAGGTTATTATCATAGATGTAAGATTGATAATATCGGATATATGATTCCCAAACTTTGGGGGCTTCTTGTATTCCTGTCAATTTCTGATAATCCTCAGGAATTATCTCCCTCATACTACCAGTTGAACGACCCCCTATCGCTAGAGGATCTTTTGTAACAACTTTTGTTACAGTAACTTGGGTGTCTAACAAAGGGTCAAATTTTTTCACAATTTCAAAATGGTCAAAACCGGTATGACCTGTTACACGACTTAATTTCTGAAGTTCGCCAGGTTGAAGACTCGTAAGAAGATATGGTTTATGTCCGGTATTATCGTCCCAGAAGTAGATCTTTTGAGAAATAGGTTCGTATAACTTAACTGTAGCCAATTGTTTTTTTCCATCATAAAAAACTGATACTAAATATGAAGGAGGCAAATTTTCAGGATAATCTGAATATTCAATAGTTTTCTCTGCTGATTGAAAATTCTGTTCAGATTTATCTACAGACAATAAAGGTTGTGGTTTTATAGTTGAGGGCTTCTGCTTCTCATTTTTTTGTTCTTTAGTTTTTTCGCAAAAATCAAGCAAACTTGCAGTCATTTTATTTTGATCCATAAGGGTATATCTTTTTAATATTAAAAAATATTTGATACAGCTTTTATGATTTTACTATTCAGCCCTAACTCTAAAGTCTTTGTTCCTAGGTTTGCGTGGTCTTAGGTAACTTTTGGAACAAACAAAAAAATACTGAACCTCAAAAACATCATTACAAAGATCGTTTTGTACTTCAACAATTTCTGAATCCCAACTGAATTAACTTACTCTATTAGATTTTGAACGTGTTCAAATCCAAAGCAATAGGGGAATTTTGTAGGGTTTAGAAAATGACATATATACTAAATCCAACAAATTCTGAAAGCTTTCTAATTATTATATCCATAGAAAGGCACAGAAATCTTAGTTTAAATATCCCTTGGTTGGAGTGCAATATTAAAGGCAACAGTCTTACCGCCATGTTTGCGTTCACATTTTACGGTTACTGTGTTGCCATCTTCACTTATGAAGACAATTTTACCTACATGCCCAGCTTCTTGATGAAAAATACTATGAACAGGAATTTTCATTCTATCTCCAATTTTTACGTTTGTCATTCTATTACCCAATCCTTAAAGGTACCTTGGTCCAAAAATAAGCTACATTATTATTTTCGGCTTGCTTTTGATAAGTAAAAGTTACTATTTAAACATTATCTGAATAAATATTCTAACCTTAGTCTAGTTTTTTTCAAAGAATAATCAAACAAGAAATGATAAAATGAAGATATTGAAAATTAAAATAAGAAATTTGAAAAGTTCTCTAATATTGGATGGTGAAAATTAGATATAAAGCAAAGAGCTTATCAGGAAGTTTACTAATGATAAAGTGAAGGAAAACAAATGCCTAGAGATCCTGTATGTGGTGTAATTCTAAACGAAAAAACAGCTAAATATAAGATCACACATGATGGCGAAAAATACTATTTTTGCAGCGTTAAATGTAAAAAGAAATTCAAAAGAAACAGAAGTAAATTCGCTGATAGATAGAATATTTTAACAAGATATTCATTATTACCAATATTATAATTAAACAAAAAGGTAAATCCTGTTTTGTATTTTAAAACAAAAGACATTCGCCTAAGTAATAAAATTACCAATTCTCTTGAACGAAGAATTACATACCTACAGAAAAGAATTAGCAATTAAACAAGTTCTAAAATAAATTTTAATAAAAATCTTTTCATTTAAATCAATATTTCTTGAATTAAAGCATAAAAAATAAAAAACTGATTGTTATTTTTTTAAAGTTTGAACATCTCAATTAATTCAAAATTAATTAAAAACATAATAATCCTTATCTAAAACCTGATAACATCAAAAGAATTACGAATGGGGCCGTCGGCTAGTTTGGTCTAGGCTCTGAGCCTCGGACGTTCGGGACCCCGGTTCAAATCCGGGCGGCCCCACCAGTTTGTTACTATATTATTTCATTTTTGACGATTTACAATCTCATTGGCTACAATAACACCCGAAGCAGATGCTTGAATAAGTCCTCGACTTACTCCTGCACCATCACCGATTGTAAAGAGGTTCGAAATTTTTGTTTCTAGTTGATCGGTTAACTCGAGTCTTGAAGAATAAAACTTAACTTCAATTCCATAAAGTAAAGTATCATTTGAGTTTACTCCAGGAGACACTTTATCCAAAGCTTCAAGCATTTCTTTAATATCAGAAAGATATCGGTAAGGCAAAACAAAACTTAGATCACCTGGTGTGGCATTCTTCAAAGTTGGAACACACAAGCTACGTTTTATTCGTTCCTCAGTTGAGCGTCTGCCAGCCTTTAGGTCACCCAATCTTTGAATTATTACTCCTCCGCTGAGTAAATTAGATAAACGTGCAATATATTTTCCATAAGCAATTGGTTCTCTGAAAGGTTCTGTAAAAGATGTGCTCACAAGAATGGCAAAATTTGTATTTTTTGTTTTACGTTCAGCATAACTCTGTCCGTTAACTGTTAAAACTCCATCATAAGATTCTGTAATGACTTCACCCAAAGGTGAAACACAAAAAGTCCGAACTTGATCGTCAAAAGATTTAGAATGATAAATCAATTTTGGCTCATACAAAGTCTTAGTTAATTCTTCCATAATTGCTGCTTGAAGTTCAACCCTGACGCCAATATCCACGGGGTTGTTCAAAGTTTTCAAACCAAGAACTTCAGCTTCTGTTTTCAACCATTCTGCACCAATTCGACCTGGTGCTACAATCACATATTTTCCATAGAATTTTTCCCCTTTCGTAGTTGCGACACCTGTAATCTTACAATCCTCAACTAACAAACTTTTTACGTCAGTACGGACTCGAATATCAATCCTATTTTCAAGATGATTTCGCATCTTACGAAGAGTTTCAGCACATTTTTCTGTTCCCATATGCCGAACTTTTTGTGAAACAAGTTTCAATCCAGCAAGAGAGGCTTTCCGTTCTATTTCATCAAATTTTTCTGGTCCAACACCATAGAGATGCTTAGTTGCTCCAAATTTTATGTAAACACTATCAACGTAGTTTAGAAGATCCCAAAGCTGCTCTTCAGTACAATATTCGTTTAGCCAGCCACCAACTTCAGTAGAAAGAGTGAGTTTTCCATCACTAAAAGCACCTGCACCTCCCCAACCAGCCAATAAAGAGCAGGGATCACAATTAAGGCAACCTAATCCTCTACTGGAAGGACATTTTCGTTGATCAATTGCTTGACCTCTATCTAAAAGAAGTATTTTAAGATCTGTTTTATCGGCTAATTCAAGAGCAGAGAAGATTCCGGCTGGACCTGCGCCCACTATTATGACATCGAAATTCATTAAGACTTCCTCCAGAAATCCAAAACTACATAGAATAAGTGCAATATATGTGTTGGCTGGAAAAAATAAAATAATGAAGATTTTTTATGACAAGTATAAATAACCACAAAATAGATGGGTGTTAAAGTAGAAGATTAAATTTTGAATAACTAAACAATATGAAAATATATTTTAGCTTTGATTTTTCTTTAAGATTTTTTCTAAAAGTGTTTTTAGAATCGGAGCAGCTTCTTGTTCGCTAATAGTTCTTAAAAAGACTGAGACTAATCCAATTTTTTTAGTTTGTTTCGCAAGAAGTTCAGCTAAAATTCTAGAAATCATTGTATTCCTATCACCAATTAAAATCGAGGAAATAACTGGACCAATCAATTTCTGTTGTTGGGGCATAGATACTGCTAAAGTTCCCAATCTATCTGTACTTTCGCTCATCAAAATAATACCAGCATTTTCTGTTTCGAAATATGTTGCAAGAAAAGTTCTACCTTGTTCGACTAACTCATCTTTTATTACATTTCCTTTAAACAAAAAACCCTCCTTGATAATTTAATAAATTAATAAACATTCAATTAAGTATTTTAAAACAAATTTTCTTAAAACTACTATAAAAAATAGAACTGAAATTGATTAAATTTTTATGCATAAAGTTGAATATTTCTCTCCAATTTCCTACCTGTTCTTCCTGCAATTTTAATAGCTGATATAGAATCTCTTAAAATTCGACGATTGAAAGATTTATTTGAGATTCGACTTTCAGCGGGGAAACGTTTCAGATTCTTTATCACCAGATTAGCAGCATCTTCCATAGTCGTAGTCATTGTTTCTAAGACTTTATTATCGCAAACAATTGCTATACCACATGTTTCGCCAGGATCAACTCCAATGATGACTTTATTGTACTGTTTTTTTCCCATAATTATCAATAAAGCTTCATCTATGATTGACTCTGGATTTATTTTCTCGCCGAAAAAAAGAATGTTTGGATGAGAAATTTTTTTACTTTCTTCTTGAGTGGTTAAAACAACTTTGATGTTAAAAGGAATAGGATCCCAAGGTTTTAGACTTAGAAAAGATAATTTTTTTCTATTAAGTTCATTTACAAATTCGTAATAAGTCCTTCCGCTAACTGTTGCAACTGCAATTTGAATTCTCATTTAAGTCTACTTTCCAATTTCTAAAGAGAACGTTAGATCAGACATATTTCTGTCTTTGATTAAACCTTAAATAGATTACGAAAAGCAACAAGAGAAATCAAATAGAGAGAAGGCTTATAATTCCTGAGATTATACTTCGCTTCTTGTAGGAACAATGTACAGCATTATTCAGACGGGTTGCAATTCGCTTGACAAATTATTAGGAGGCGGATTCCCAACTGGAAGTATATCTCTAATTTATGGAGAGGCAGAAACAGGTAAAACATCTCTCGCCATTCAATGCGTAGTTAATTGTGCTCGAAAAGGATTCAAATCTCTCTTTATCGATAATGACGGAACTTTTTCCTACGAAAGATTATCACAGATAGCAGAATATGACTATGAAAGAATTTCTCCTCTTATTATAATAATTCGACCTAACACTTTTCAAGAACAAATCAAAGCAATAGATCATCTAGAAAAAGTCATAAATCAAAAATTTGGATTAATAGTTGTAGACACTCTAACATCGTTATATTGTGTCGAAACAGATTCCAAAAAAGAAACATTTACTGTAAACCGAGAATTGAACAGGCAATTAGCAGTTTTGACTCAAATTGCAAAAACCTTGGGTTTAACAGTTATTATCAATAGTCAAGTCAGGAGTTTTCTTGGAAAAGAAAAAACTGAACTTAAACCTGTTGCAATGCGAGTTCAAAACTTCTGGTCAGATGTAGTAATTGCTATGAAAAAAACAGGCCAAACAAGGATTATACAAATAATGCGTGAAAAACACTCCAAGATTAAAGGAAAAGGAGCAATTTATGTTAAATTAGATAACACCGGAATAACAGATTACCAACATTAGAATTAAGCTATTTCAGAAAATAATAAAGAAGGTAAAATGATGACAGTTATTGATAATATTGCTGTTGCATTATGGTTTATTTTTCCAGCATATTGCGCTAACGCAGCACCAGTAATTTTCGGAGGCGGTAAACCCATTGATTTTGGAAAGACTTTTTTTGATGGTAAAGCTATTCTGGGAACTCATAAAACATTCAGAGGTTTTCTAGCAGGAATTATTATAGGGACATTAGTAGGAATAGTTCAAACAATTTTATACGAAAGATTTCTTTTCCAACAATTCGGATACCAGTTCCAATACAGCATATTACTTGGATTTGTATTATCTCTAGGAGCTTTAAGCGGAGACATTATAGAGTCTTTTATTAAACGCCGCCTAAATCGTTCCCCAGGAAGCTCCCTTCCAATTGCAGATCAAATAGACTTTATTTTAGGTGCTTTACTTTTTTCAATACCTGTTTCGGCACCTTCAATAATTACAGCTTCGATAATTCTTATCATCACAATACCAATTCATTTGTTAACAAATCTTGGAGCTGCTTTACTGAATATGAAAAACAAAAGAAAAAATAAGTAAGTTTTATATTAAAAGTTAGAAAAGCTAACCAAATAATGTTGCAATTCTTTGTTCAACTAAGAAATATGCAATAAGAATCATAGCGCAGCCAATTAAGAGAAACCTGTAAGCTTGACGAGGATTGTAAGCATATTTTGTGCTTCGATAAGCAATTACAAAACCTATGAACCCTAAAGCATATAGAATCATGACAATTAAACTTCCTAACACAAACTGATCGTTTAGACCTGGATAAAAAGCCAGAACTTCCCCACTTTGAGATATATATGCTACAAGAGGTTTAACTAGAAAATCGTACACTCCTCCACCCATTAGAAATACAGTGACCCCCACAACAATAATACTTACAACGAAGACAGATGGTTTTGCAGTAAGTAATCGCTCATAGGCTTTTTGAAGTGAGAAAGTAAAAGACGATAATCGCTTATTGAAACCGTTGGTCATATTATTATCCCTGTTTTAATTATTGTTTTTGAACTTGCCGTTCAAACATCTGTTTATCAATCTCGGTATCTGCTTTTAAATATTCGCTTCCCAGCATATCACCTGCAATGGAAAACTCATAAAAACTAATTCTATGAAAATATGAGAATTAATCTACTTTTTATTTCAATAATTGGATTTAGTTTGCGTTGTTTCGTAATATATAAATAGTTTGTAACGTTTGTATTTCGATCTAAAACGGCTGTGAGATATTGCCTCAAAAGGTAATTTGTGAAAAATGTGGTTTTGTTCTTTACGAAGGCTCAGAATTGAAACCACCAGATGAGATAATTCAAAATCATGATGGCAAATGTTCAAAATGTGGTAAAATAAGTTTGCAGAAAAATGCGATCGGTTTGTTGGAATTCTAATTTGTATTTTCAATAATTTTCAGGTATTAACTAAAAAGTTAAAATATTTCTCATAACAAATGATGTGTAAAAACTGTGAAATACCACAAGAAAGATAAAGGTTCAGTGCTTTGATTGACGAGATAAAGAATTCATGGTGGATAATGGATGTTTAAAGATAAAGCAGTTAATACTTTGACAAGCCTTGGTGGTCTACGCTTTCGGATATCACACTCTTCTTTGATTCATATTTCTCTATTAGCGCTTATTCTAGTTATTGCAGCAACTGTTAGATTGCTTCCTTTACGCTGGGGTTTTGACCTCTCAGAATTTGACCCACATATGCATTATCGTTTAACTAAGTATATTGTTGATAATGGATTCTTTGCCTGGAGATCTTGGACAGATACAATGAGCTGGTATCCTTATGGACTAAATGTATCATCAGCGATTTTACCAGGATTAGCTACAACAGCAGCAGTTTTCTATCAGATAGCTAATGCATTGAACCTTGCACCTGGACCAATACTTAGCTCAGAAGTTTACAATCCGTTAACTGCAGATCCAGTTTTCAATTTTGTTGTTATTTTTCCAGTCATTATGGCGACATTAACCGTATTAGTAGCATATTTTGTAGGAAGAGACATCGGAGGTAAAGAGGTTGGACTTTTTTCTGCTTTTTTCCTCGCCTTAAGTTCACCATACATAAGCAGAACCTCCCTTGGATTTTTTGACGATGAAACCGTTGGAATCCTAGGCATACTTTTATTCATGTTCTTTTTCCTCAGATCGATAGACCCAGAAAAATCTAATAGAAATAGTTTTATTTACTCTATAGCTGGAGGACTCTCCTTAGGATATCTCTTTTCCTGTTGGGGAGCAGCCAGGTATCCTCTTGGGATTACTTTAGTTTTTGTTCTAGTTCTATTGATTCTAAAACGTTACTCATCTCGCCTCTTCATGTCTTACACAACAACATTTGCAGTGTCACTATTAATTGCAATCACTGTTCCAAAATTAGGAGTAAATTTTCTCACGGAACCTACTGTTTTAGCAGTTGTAGCAATGTTTTTGATACTATTTATGTTTGAATTTTCTCGTCGAATAAAAAGTAGTAAAAACAAAATGTTGTTTGTTTTTGGGTTCTTAGCATTAATTGTTATCTTTTTCGTAGCACTTTCAAGCCTTGGTATGATTGGCTCATTAGCAGACAAGTTTATTGCCGTAATTAATCCTGGCTCACGAGTAGGTGAAACCTCAGCTCAACAAATTATTCAATCTGTGCAAGAACACAGACCAGCTACTTGGGGATCATTTTATTATGATTTAGGTATTGGAGTACTATTCATACCTGTAGGACTATATTTTGCATTACAAAATCCAACAAATCGTAATATTTTCTTAGCAATATTCGGAATTACAGCTATATATTTTGCCGGATCTGTAGTACGACTAACATTACTTATGGCTCCGGTAGTTAGTATTCTCTGGGCATTAGCTTTGGTCCAAGTTGTAAAACCGTTTGCTACAATTTTACGTGAAGGACCAATAATTCACCGACGTAAAATGCGATTCAGACCTCACGTGGGAAAAGAATTTAGTGCAGCATTCATCATTTTGATGTTTCTACTATTGACAATTACATTTGTACTCCCCAGCGCAGGTTCATCATTCCCAAGAGTTATCGACAGAGCATATTCACCAACTACAATTGCTGCTTCAAGTTTACCACTTAAACCAGGTGAACCAGTAAGCGATTGGTTAGATGCATTAAACTGGATGAGAGTAAACTTGGAACCTGATGACATTGTTGCAGCATGGTGGGATTACGGATATTGGATAACAGCTATTGCAAATAAGACTACCCTTGCTGATAATGGGACAGGTAATACAACGCAAATTGGTTTGATTGGGAAAATGTTTATGTCAAATGAAACAGAAGCGATCGAATTTTTGAAAGAATATAATGTTGATTATGTGGTTGTATTTCAAACATTCAGAGATGATGGCAGCGACGCTGTCTATGGAGATGAAGGAAAATGGAGATGGATGGCACGGATTCCTGGATTAAATGACACTCAATATGGAAACTACAGCTTAGGAGTCGATTGGACAGACAGTAATGAAGATGGGCAAATAGGAAGCGATGAACTTCTGGTTAATCAAATGGGAAATAGTACAGTCTTGTATAAATTGATGTATTATGCACGAGATATGGTTCTGAATTCGGTTTCAAACATTCAATTAGAGCATTTCGATGAAGCTTACTTTTCTCAGGAAATCGGTGCAACACCAGAATTCAGAGATTCACAAGGATACTTCATACCAATGGTATGCGTATACAAGGTTATTTATGACTAAATCATGAGATGTAGGTTATTCTTTCTTCTTCTACCCTTCTCATTTTTTGAACATATTTAATTCTTCGTTTCTCAATATCTTTCATTCTGCCAAGAATCTTCTTTGAACGCTCGATTTCTTTATCTAATCCCTTCAAATTAACTTTGACTTCTAGAATTTCTTGGAGAACCTCAATTATACTCTTTGCAGTTCTTGGATCTGGTAAATACCCTCGAGTTTCGCCCAAAAGACAAACAGTTTCAATACATCTAAATTTAGATAACCCCAATAGCAAACCCGCTGTACCAACAATTGGAGTTCCTGCCTCACTAGTTACAGCTTTTGCTTTAAGAGCTTTATTTAGAAGTTCAGTATTAGTTGAAACTGCAACAACGTGGGGATTGCCCTCAAATTCGTTTCTATATCCACCAAGTGTTATGATAGTTTTCACTTTTTTCTTTTCTGCAAAATCAAGGATTTTGTTGGCTACTTCAAACTGTCCTTCAATTGTCTGAGCTTGACTATCTCCGGTTAGAAATATGAGATCATTTTTTACAGGTTCATTTTTCCAGTAAGTAAATTCACCACGGAGGAGTCTAGCACCCCCTTTATTATCTACGAGAACGTGGTATGGAAAATGTGGAGAATGCAAGATTGCTAATTTTTTTCCTTTTAATTTTTGTGTTAAGTATTGAGTAGCTATGTTTCCAACCATACCTAACCCTGGAAAACCTTCAATTAAAATCGGTTTATTTAACTCAATGTTATCAATTTCTTTAATTACTGTTTCTTTCACTTTAATCCAATCCTTTCATTGATCGTCGATATTTTGCATATTTATCATCTGGTGAGAATTTAGCTGGATGTGGAATTTTCACAGGTCCTCCACAATGAGGACAGATTTCTTGGTTAAGTGTATAATTTGAGCATTTTACACATTTTCTAAGTAACCAGACCATCAAACCTCACCAATCCACAAACTTATTCATTTACTTGAAATGTTTAACTCTACTTGGAGTATCACATCTATTTACGTTTTACAATAAAAATGATTAGGGTAAATTATGGATTGTTATGACCAAAAAAGAAGTAATAAATAAAATAGTTAGTCTTTGCATCTGAAGAAATGTTTATTTTATGTTACGACTCTGACACTTTCTGTTACTGCATTAATTCTTTTTAAATTATTAAGAACAACATTTATGCGATAAGAGCTGGTGCCAATTTTAAAAAGTTGTTTCAAAATATAATCGGGTCTAATAAAAAAGCGCTGATAACCATCATGTATGAGTTTTTCTATTTCTTTGGTTGGAACAGCATTCGGAGAAACTTCAGAAACCATAACTCCAGTTTCCCATTGTTTTTCTTCATTTACTAAACCTTGAGTTTTGAGTTCTTCCCAAATGTCGGTCCCAGGAAATGCTGCTAAAATATTAAACTGTGGAATATCAACCTGCAATTTTTGAGCGAAATTGATTGTATTTTGGATTTCATATGTCGTTTCATAGGGAGCACCTACAATAAAAGAGGCAACTATTACATCAATTCCTGCA
>JARRMA010000069.1:0-3444 GCA_037386505.1 Candidatus Bathyarchaeota archaeon | reverse complement strand
CAGCATCCATGGCTTGTTTTGATGTTGTTTGCTTGTTATAATAATCCAGAACTTTCTGAGTTGCATTCTCGATGCCAAAATATACCATCCTGCAGTTTGCCCTAGACATTTCATTTAACATATTCTGGGGACAGTTATCAACTCTACCTTCAGCAAAAAATTCAATGTCAACCTTCTCTTTGCGCAATCGATTGCAAAGATTAATTACTCTTTTTGAGTTTAATGTAAAGTTGTCATCAACAAAAAGAAATTGTCTGTATCCCTGACTAGATAATAAGTGCAATTCTTCTATTATATTTTCAACAGATCGTGATCGCCAAAGATTCCGAGCTAATCTTCTGCAACCACAAAAACGACAATTAAAAACACATCCTCTTGAAGTCAGAAAGCCGCTAAATTTTTTTGGTGCTACAATTACTCCAGCTGTAGTATTATGATATTCAACATCCAGTAATTTTCGATCTGGAAAAGGAAGAGAGTCAATATTCTTAATTAAAGGCCTATCATGTGTTGAAATGATTTTTCCAGTTTTCTCCCTAAAGTTTATTCCCAAAACTTTCTTTAAATCACCATTTTTTTCTAGACATTTTGTTAATTCGAGACTTGTATATTCTCCTTCACCCCTAACAATAAAATCAACAGAAGGGTACTTGTTTAGAATTCGCTCCGGATTAAAAGTGGCATAAAAGTTACCAAATATAATTGTAATATTTGGGTTTTCTTTCTTTACTATTTCTGAAATAATTGCTGCTTTTCGTCCTGAACTACTACAAGTAGAAAATCCTAAAAGATCAGGATCTTCTTTTTTTACCCAAGCTAACGTATCTTTAATTGAAAAACCTTGAGCTGCTTCATCAATAATAGAAATATCTACCCCGTTTTCTCTTAGAAAAGTAGCGATATATAGCATGCCCAAAGGAGGAGCCGCTCCTACCATCTTCTTAATATCTTCGATAGGCAAATCAGGATTTGGACCAGGATTAATGAAAGAGAATTTCATGCTGAAGTTTTCTCTTTTCCATATCTAGAAAATGGTTTTGTAAGATGTCTTTGAGACCTTGGAGAAGTTATATATAATTTACAATCTAATCCACGTACTGTTTTTGTAGGTAGTTTTGTGAGGTTTGATGAACGAAAACCACATTTGTTGCATTTAAAACCTTGATTGGTTCCCATCGATTTTAGTCGTTTTCCACATTCAGGACAGATGGGATTAATAAAAGATATTTTTGATTCCAAATTTAGTATATTTATTTTTTCTAGATTTATAGTTAAAGGAAAATTCAAGGAAGGGGGACGCACTCCTCCGTAAACCTTTAAAAAATCTCCTATGATTAATTTTCTTGCTACCTTACAAAGAGAAACTGTAGGGTTATAGGCTGCACAGTCAATTTCTCCCGTTTTGTCTTTTATTGAAAAAATTACATGCCCACCCTGAATTATTCGAGGTTTTCTCGATACTAAACCTTGAACAATAACAGAATCATATTGCTTTATTTCTCGAACTTTGATGACTCTTTGAAGATGAGCATCAGTTCCTTGGTTTGTACGAAAAATCATCCATCGTTCTACAGGCTCTTCTATTGTTAGCATTTCATATGCTTTTTTTACTGCTTCAGGGGTTTCCCCTCGTATTCCACAGAGTATGGGGTCTGGTCCTCTTGGGGTAATTAGTATTCTTCCGGTTTCAGTATCAATATTATTAAAAGTGTTCGGAGATTGTTCATTCATATTTTTTACAGATAAGGATTGAACTTTTCGTGATTGATTACGATTCTCTGGGGTTCTATAAGCAATTATTTCAAATGTGTGATCTTTCTGCAGACTTTCTCCAATTGCAGCTAATCCTCCGATTATTCCTCGTCCTTTTTTAAAACTGAAAGTCTCAGCTTTGACATTTTCAGCAAGGGTTAATGCCTTGTCGATAGAGATAATGCTCTTTTTTGCTTTTTTTGCGAATTCAATAATTTTTTTAGGAATTTTTCCAAAAAGAAAAACAATTCCAGGATCTGTTCCAACATAATTAAGCTCAGAATTATCATTAATGGTATTATTGACAATTTCTTTAATTTTTTGTAATTTATTTTTAGGGCAATCAATTCTTAGACAAAGCGCTCCATTGCCTCGTGTCTTCCATTGAACATTTGGATTAAGCCTGATTAAATTTGGATAATCTAAGAATGTAACTCCGTAAGTTCTAAATTTTTCAACAAGTAATGCAGCTATATAGGTTGTGCATCCTCCTTTTGGTGAGTCTGTATCATCAAATCCAATATGAAGCCTAACCATTAGCTCGCGCTCATTTGTTCTAAACAAATCGGAATTAAATAAAAATTTCAGATATAAAAAACAAATAGGGGATGTGGAGGGCTACTTTTGTCCCTCAATTACTATCATAGTTAGAGTTGACCTAACTTTATCCAGCCGTCTCACATTCCAAGTTACAATTTCCTTAAGTTTCTCCATAGTATCTGCACCGACTTTGGCCACGACATCATAGACCCCGTATACCATATAAGATTCTTTTACTGCAGCGATCTTCTTTAATTCTTCCAAAACTTCACTCTCAGATCCTATTTCTGTATTTATTAATACGAAGGCCATTGGCATAAATCCATCACTCCACAATTAAATGATTGTAATTTTCTCCCTAAATAATTTACGGCTCTTATTAGTTGTTACAAGCACAATTAAAATTAAATAATAAACAATCGACAACTATAAAGAATTGGCTTGTATTGATTAGCTTAGGTGATATTTCCTTTTGCAGTGTGAAGTATGTGGATGCAAAATCCATGGTGAGCCAGTAAGATCAATAATTGAAGGGGCAAAAATGATAGTTTGTAATAAATGCGGGAAACTTGGTTCTGGTTATTGGAATCCAAAACCTAAAGTTCGGAAAAGACACTCCATGATTTCTCAACCAATTCAACCTTTTGCAAAAAAGAAAAAGAGTATAGTTGTGTCAGAAGAATACGAAATTGTGACCGATGTTGGAAATATAGTACGTCAAGCCAGAGAACAATTGGACCTTAGTCATGAAGATTTAGGTAGAAAAATTAGAGAAAAAGTTTCGGTATTAAGAAAAATAGAAAATGGAAAAATGATTCCCGATCTAGGACTTGCGGAAAGACTAGAACATGCACTGAAAATAACCTTACGGGTTCCCGTATCAGAACCACAAGTTCAAGGTGTTTCTTCAGCTAAACCTCGTGGAACAACATTAGGAGATCTTATTCAGCTGAAGAAAAAGGAGGCAAATTAACGAAGGCAATAATTGTTCAACGACGACTTAAATCAGAGCCACCAAGCCTAGTTGAACTTAGAAGCCTGGCTAATGCAGCAGGATATTCAGTAGTAGGATCAATGGAACAGATTAGGGAACGCGATCCTAGCTACCAAATTGGAAGAGGAAAAACGAATGAACTTGTTGAATTAGTAAAA
>JARRMA010000068.1:0-5859 GCA_037386505.1 Candidatus Bathyarchaeota archaeon | reverse complement strand
ATTATATCTCAAATCGTAATACGCTTTATATTTCGACTCCTTTAAGTAATGATTGAGGAATGTCTTGATGAGCCTAAAAGAGTATGCTGATTTTGCCTGTAGACTGAAAGCGTCATATCTTCTTATCGAATATGCATTCCCTCAAAAGCTCCAATAAAATTGCTTTTCCAATTGATTTTGTTCTGTTTATTTTGGAAAAATTGAACCTGGTTATTTTAGATAAGAAATGAATTTACTAAGCATTGACTAAAGAAAGGTATCCCCCCGTTAAATTTTGATCCAAAAACCCAAGATTTGAACAGGCTTCACCCGTTTTGATATGTTAATAAAGAAACATGGACTATTGAAAAAAGGGTGGGGGAAGGTTGTTTTTATGGGTCAATTGGTGGTTGATTTAGTAGATCGAATTCGAATAGAATGTCATCAGAATTCCAACCAACCATGACCTGTGCGTCTTCATCGAAATCATCTGCTGGTACTAACCAAATCTTTTGACCATCTGCAAGTACTGCTGCCTCTGGATCTTCTTCATATACTGCAAGTTTTGCTTCAGCAATCTCATGTAGGTCGTCAATATCAATTTCGCCTTGAACGTGCAGGTTCCCTTCCTCATCTGATGTTCCTGCTCCAAGTAATACTGAATCATCGCCTGGCCAAGGATCCAAATAGCAGATCAACTCAAAATCTGATTCTGGCGTCAGTCCATGAGCATTTAATACGAATTTGTTTTGCTTATTGTTGAAGTTTATTTTTGCCCATTTTGGGTCATCAACAATTTCCCAATCTTCGTCCGAGTCTTTTTGGAACAGATATAAGTGATCATTCTTTGATTTTTCAAGTCCGTTTGTGGGAGCATTCGACTTTGGGTTGATTGCTAATACCTGCAAAATCGGTAGAGTCAGTAGTGCGACCATACTAAGTGCAATCAATATTTTTTTGTTAATTTTTTCCTCCTCCTTAACGTTTATAGTAAGATATCATACAATTGTGAGGGATAAGGGACACTATGAAAAAAGCATTTCAAAAAAGAAATGATTGTTCCAAATCAGTTGATGCGTGCGCCTCGGTTCGTTCATCTCATCGGCTCATGCTCACCCCAGCCATGAACTCAGCGAGGGATAACAGCTACGATAAGGACTTGCGGTTTCGCAATAAGGACGGCGCACGCATTTGCAGGTCTATTTCTTCCTTTTTCTACTTTGATTATCTTGGATTTTCAGAATAAACTCGTATGAGCGCTTAAGACGAATAGCAAAATCAAGATAGGTGACCAATTCTTCAGGCAATATGTTTTTGCAGTTTCTTTTAGAATCTTTACGTTCATATACCGTATGCATCATCTCTTTTACTAATATCGTGCGCACATAAACCCCGTTCAGAGTCAAACTATTTCAACATAATTTGAGTCAGAAGCAACTCTATTTCTTCTATACTCAATTTATTCACCACTAATCTGCTTTGGTCGGTTTGTGGACTAGTTTTTTCGAGTGGAAAGACTTTCACATACATCTTCGTATTATCTAATTTCATTAGATGTCAATCCGAAAATGTAAAAGATATTTTTTTCATATTCATATTTCTCAACGGAATGCTTTTTCGATTAATTTGAGTTTGTGTTGAATTTCTTTTGGCAATAATTCCTTGTTGATTTTTCTGTTCTGTTTAGTGCTTAAGGAATCTGTATATCCAAAATTTGCTGTTAGTTTTGTCATTTCATTTCCTCCATGTCGCATATAGTAATATATCACACATTGTGAGGTATAAGGTACATTACGAAAAAAGCATTCCAAAAACTGAAACGGTTTTCCCACTATAGCTACTCTAGTCTGACGTTAGATTGTAGTGGTTGGTATGCTGGATGTAACCCGCCTACAGGATAAAGTAATTTTTTACTGGTTTGTTTTTCCGTTTTCATTTGAGTTTTCCTCAATATGCAATAAAATTTTGTTGGGTAAGAAGTTAATGGACCCCAAAATATGTTTAGTATCAAAAGGGATGGCAAGGTAATACGATCGTGCGTGCTTCCTGGTCGTAAGATAGCTCGGTCCGGTGTTGAGAGGTTACACGCCCACTCTCTGTTTCAGTTAGTATGGCGCTAGTCATGTGTTATCAGGTTCGGTTAGCCAAAGCCAACAGGTCTGATAGACATAGCTGCTAACTCTACTTCCGTTTCCTTACCGCTATTTGTCCCTTGCCATTTAACGATTGATTCTTTTCTTGCTTATAGAATTTGTTGACCAAAAAAATTTTCAAAAAATCTAAAAAATTAGTCAAGATCACCGCGCAATCGAGCAAATAACGACCAAAAGATTTAATCCATTCATCAAAACAACATATCCGCGAGGAAAAAAGTTGAAGCTTGATGAAAACTTATCTAAAGCAATTAATTACACAACGATGCTTTTCTCTGACCTTGGAAGACTGCTGATTCTTATTATTCTCGACGTTATTCCAATAGTAAACTTTGTAGTTCTGGGGTATATTGGAAATGTTATCAAAGAGCCTAAAGACTCAAAACAGTTACCACCTTTAACCAATTATTTTGACCTGTGGATTCAAGGACTCAAAATTCTTGTTGCCTCTTTCATATTCATGATAATCCCAATAATCTTGGTTGGTCCGTTCATTTTTCTGCTTACAGTGTCTTGGTTGCCTATTCAATCCTTATTGCCTACTGCAAGTTGGGTTCTAGCAGTTACGCTGCTGATTGTTGGCATGTTGCTAGCGTTTTTCCTAGCCATCATATTGTCAATGGCAATCGTTAACATGCTTAGAAAGAACAGTTTTGGCAAAGCTTTTGCTTTCGGAGAAATCATAAGTACCATTGGAAAGATTGGATGGGGAACATACATTCTTTGGCTCATAGTAATCTTTGTATCTTCAATCATCATTGCAGGAATAGGCGGCATCCCCATTATCGGCTGGTTTCTGTCACTAATAATTGCCCCACTCTTTGGAATTTTCGTCGCACGTTCAGCATCACTAACATACATAGAAGGCACTGAAACACAGGAGACTCCTTCAACTACAGAAGAAAGTTAAGATGCTAAATAATCTCTTAACTTCCCCATTTTTATTTTAGAAAAAAATCTGGAGCTTTATTTTTGCGTGCCATTGAAGATTTGTTTTAGGTTTTTTCTGTAATCTTTGAAAGCTTGTTTTCCTTTTTTGGTCACTCTTAATGCTGTATGCGGTTTTCTGTCGATGAATTCTTTTACGATTTCTACATAACCTGCGTCTTCGAGTTTGGTTAGATGAGAAGAGAGGTTGCCAGGAGTCATTTTTAGTTGGTTTTGTAGGAAAAGAAAGTCCGCGCTTTCTACCACATATAGTTGACTCATGATCATTAGTCTTGTTGGTTCGTGTATCGTACGATCCAAATTTCTAATGTTAGACGGATCGTTGGACATTTTTCTTTACTCACCAGAGGATATTGGATATTTTTTAACGAATCTTGTGAGAAGTGATACCCCGCATGTGATGATAGCCAGTCCAATTGCTAGTAGTATGTATTCGAAGGGAAAGACTATGAAGTGTAATAGTCCGAAGAGGGCTAGTGCGAATAATCCATAACCGTATAATCTTTTTAGACCAATCGTGTAGCCGAAGAGGCTTGAGATTATGAAAGCTCCTAGTCCAATGAAGAGCATGCCATTTTGGGTAATTATGGTTCTTAGTTCTAGTGCCCAGCTTTGTGTTGATGCGAAAGCAAATAGGAAGAATGTGAACACTCCCATTACTAAAGTTCCAATAAATATGATTGTCAGTTTGTTGGCACCTGTTGCTTTGAATTTAACGTATCCGATTCTAGGAATTGTAATTCGCTTTTTCAATGCTATCCAGATTGGAACCATTAATGCTGGGAAGATTGCCGGAATAATGAACCATGTGCTTAAATCTAGAATGTCGTTGACAAGAATTGCTGCTGCAAATAATAGGATGTATGTTCCGATGAAAATATCAATTAGGCCGTCTTGGTGGTATGAGACGAAGGTTCTTTTTTCTATTTCCTTCAAGTTTACGTTATTCAATTTCTTATCACCAGTTAATACATAAAGTAATTACTAATATAAATAACTTTGCATTGCAAAGTAGTTTTTATTATCAGTTAAAATCTGTGCACCCCCAAGAATCGATTGTGTGTACTAATGTGAATAACCGATTAGGGCTTTTAAGTCCACAAACTCTATAAGCAAAACTGTTCAGATACAGTTTTTTAAGTAAATGGGGTTGAGTTTATGCAATACTTTAGTAGGAAATTATTATTGGGGTTTATGTTGTCAATATTCCTCGCAGTTTCAATTTTTGGAGCTGGATTTCCAGTGAATGCTTCAAATGGTTCGGTTGAAATTACAGTGCCAGTTAGAGGTGCATACGTGTACGTGGATCCTAACGACAGCTCCGGTGTAGAGTTACCAGGCATTGCTGATTTGGAAAACAATGGAATTTCGGCAGGCGACACTATAATCATAACTTTTGAAGGCTCCGTTGATAATTACGGTGGTTCAGATTATCATTCATTGGAAGACTTGATTGGAGTTTTTAGTTCAACCAACGAGTTGTTATCAGTAACCGAAGCAGACCGAGTTCCAGGCGCAATAAACGCAGGTAATGATTATACTACTTCGCAAACCTATTTTTCCCAAGAAAAAACAGACATACCTGAAGATTTCCTGATTACACCCTCAACCGGATTCACGATACAAGTGCCCCAAAATGCAAAATATCTTTTCATATCAATGCTTGACAGTTGGTATCCAGATAACACATCACCAAATCAAATAACCGTAACTATAGAAAAACAGACAAACGGTTTTCCAATGGAATACATATTAGCAATTGTAATAATAGCAGCAATCTTACTCGCAGTACTGTTCTTTATAGTTAACCGCAGAAAAAAAGAAACAGACAAATAAAAAATTTGACCCAATAGGCGCGTGCGTTGATAACCATTACATATTAGTGAAAAGAGGACATTTGACTACTATTCACGCACGTGCTTATTTTTGCCCATTATACATTATCTCCACTACTGTTTCTTATGTTGCGTTTGTACATTTAGGGTTTTTCTTGGCTGACTTGAGAATTGTAGGATAAATGTGCGCTATCTATATTGGAAAACACTATTAGTGACTTTTTTACTAGTTCTGGCTATTTTAGGTGAACTAATAATGGATCCATGGAAGTATTATGACATCACTCATAAAAGGCACCACTTGTGTAATCCATTTAATACCGAGAAGTTTGAGCGGCTGTGCCAACTCCTCCGATTGAAGCAAGGAGAACGTGTCCTAGACGTAGCCTGTGGAAAAGGAGAGTTTCTCATCAGGCTGGCGGAGCTCTATGGTATTACAGGTATAGGCGTAGATATTTCTCCCTACTGCATTCGAGATTGCATGGAAAAGCATCGGAGGCGAGTACCAGACTCGGATATTGAATTTGTGGAGATGGATGGGGCGGATTATAGGCCTGAAGTTCCTTCTTCCTTTGATGCGGCCCTTTGTATCGGGGCGAGTTGGGTGTATGGTGGTCATCGGGGGACGATTCAAGCATTGAAAGGAATGGTGAAGAATGGGGGGCTGATTGTAGTGGGAGAACCTTTCTGGTTGATGGAACCGAGTAAAGAGTACTTGGAGGTAGAAGGAATCAACAGAGATGATTTTGGTAATCATCAGAACAATGTAAGAGTGGGGGAGAACGAAGGATTAAGCTGCCTTTACACTCTTGTGAGTGATCACGACGATTGGGACCACTATGAGACGCTTCAATGGTGGGCTGTTGATGAGTATGTCCGAGCCCATCCCGACGACCCTGATATTTGCGAGCTAGTGGAACGGAAGACGCGTGAGAAGCATATCT
>JARRMA010000067.1:0-7360 GCA_037386505.1 Candidatus Bathyarchaeota archaeon | reverse complement strand
CAGAATTCTGGAATTATTTAGCTCCAAATTATTTTGCTTGGGCGAACATGGAAGAAGCTGAAGGTTTAAGCAGAAAAGAGAACACTCAACAAGCTAAACAAACCTTTCAAAAAGCATTAAACCAATTCACTATTGCTGAAAAATCTATTAAACAACAACTTAAAGAAATCACATCTTTCGATCAAAGAGAATTTACACAGAAACTATTCGAAGTCTCTGAACTTAGAAGGGAATATTGTCAAGCTAGAATTCTTCTTGAAGACGCCAAACTATTAGATGGTAGTGGTAAGTATCTTCAGAGCTCAAGAAGTTATATGGAGGCTGCACAAAAATTTGAAGCAATAAGTGAAAAGATGGATTCTAAAGCGGAAAGAAAAGAGCTGGAATATTTGGGGATCCTCTGTCAAGCTTGGGAGAAAATGTCTGAAGCAGAGGAGACAAATTCTTCTGAATCGTACATGGAAGCTTCAATGCTATTTGAAAATGCAAAAAAATATTGTCATACTAGAAAGGCTAGTCTTTGGGCTTTGGGTAATAGCAATTTCTGTAGAGGATTAGCTGCTGGAGTAGAATATCAAACTGTTTGGATTTGGATGAGCATAATAAAGCAAAAGGTTACATTAAGAATGCAGCTACAAATTATTTGAAAGCTGGATACAAGACTGCTTCTGAATATGCTAAGGCTACTCAGCGTCTTTTTGATGCATATCTTTTTATGAATCAGGCAGAAAAAGAATCTGATACTGAAAAACGGGTAAAGAACTCTCAAGTGGCTGAAAATCTGCTTCAATTAGCAACTGTTTCTTTTTCTAAAGCTCAACAACCTGAAAAAGCTACTCAAGTTAAAAAAATACTTGAAAATGTCAGGGAAGAAAAAAAGTTGGCTATTTCATTTAATGAAGTATTGCAGGCACCAGCAGTTGCTTCGTCGACTTCATCGTTTAGTGTTCCAACTTCAACTAACGAGGTTTCTATTGGTTTGGAAAGTTTTTCACATGCTAATGTTCAGGCTACTCTAATAACTAGTGATAGTTTCGTTCGAGTTGGCCAATCTATCATCTTTTCATTGGAGTTTATTAATGCTGGCAGAGAACCTGCACTACTTTTACGGGTTGATGATTTTATTCCTTCAGGTTTTTTTGTGGTTAAGAAGCCTGTAATCTATCGAATGGAAGACACTTCATTAAATATGAAGGGTAAGCAGCTTGTTCCTTTAAAATTTGTTGAGGTTAAATTGATTCTTCAACCGTTAAAGAAAGGTAATTTTCATCTTAATCCTAAGGTTCATTACTTGAATGAAGTTGGACAAGAAAAGACTTTGCTATTAAAAACTATTGAAATTGAAGTTGAAGAAGTACTTCTGGAGGATAGAGTTTCTACTGGTACTCAAGAAGTGGACTCTTTACTTCTTGGAGGTATCCCAAATGAATTTGCGTTAGTGTTGACTGGATCGCCAAGCAACGAAAGACGGTACATAATAAAAAATTTCTTGGAAAAAGGAATTGAAAAAGATGAAATTGTTTTCTATGTTTCTACAGAAGCTGACAAATTAGAGAATCTGTTGGATAACTCTAATTTCTTTTTGTTCTTGTGTAATCCGAAACCGAAAACTCAGATTACAAATCTCTCAATCGTTTTCAAACTTAGAAGCAAGACTGATATAACGAATTTATCTATCGCTCTGGCTAAAGCTTATCGAAAAATAAGCTTATCTAAAAATAAACGAATTTGTATTGAAACTCTTTCTGATGTTTTATTAGATTATGGAGCTAATGCTACTCGAAAATGGATTTCAGAATTAATTACTGATTTAGGTTCTAAAGGTTTCACAATTCTAGCTGTTTTGAATCCAAATATGCATCCTTCTGATCAAGCTGCTGCAGTTATTGACCTTTTTGATGGAGAAATCAGCATAACAGAAAGTGACGACCCATTAGATTGCAAAAAGTCTATTCAAGTAAAAAAATTAAGAAATCAGGAATATATCAAAAATCCAATATGTCTTACTACTTAATTTTTTATTTATTTTATTTCATCCCAAGGTCCGGACCAAGGAGGATATAGGTAGTTTGCTCCTGCTTCTTCTTTGACACTTTTAGGATACATGGGAACTTGTTCTCCGTTTTGCCATTGAAATAGCATAACAACCATTAGATCTTCATCTGGATTGTTGATATTTTTACCTCCCAAAACGTCATGTGATGAAGTGAAAACAAAATTTCGTGCTAAAGAAGTTTCAACTTTTGTTTTCTCTAAAGCTTCAATAACAGCTTCGGTTTCAATTGTTCCTGCTCTTTCTATTGCATCGTACAGAATATAGCGAATTGTATCATAAGTAGCTGAGGCAGTCATAGTTGGAATTTCTCCCCAACGCTCAAAATATGCATCCCGAAAAGCTAAGGTTTTATCAGTTAAAGGGTATCCCGCTACTGTAGGGAATTGAACATTAGTTGTGTATTCACATTTTCCTTCAGTCCATTCCCAACTTTCATCTTGACACCCATAGCTATTGTATCCCCAAATAACCAAAGGAGATTGTCTATCATACCAATCCTTAACTAAAATAATGCCTTCCTGTCCAGCAATAAATGGTACTAGAACTTCAGCACCTGAAGATTCAACAGCTGCAAGATAGCTTGAAAAATCAACAGTATCAAGTGAATATACATTTTGATATACAACTTCAAAACCGTAAACTTCTGACAAATAATTAGTTACAATTGGTAAGAAATCTGTATAATAGCTTAGGTCTGGACCCAACCATGCGATTTTGTTAAAACCTGAATATTCTCTTAAAGTAGCAATACAGTCAGTCATTCCAAGAAGAGCATGAGTTGCATTCGGAGTGGTTCTAAAAAAATATTTGTATTTTTGATAATCGTCCTCTACTCTTTGGGTGTTTTCGTTAGATGATCCACCAGTTCCAAAGAGAATTTTTTTATGCTCAGAAATAATGTCTTGATAGGGTGAAAAGTAAAAGCCATCCGAACTTATTATGAAATCTACTTTGTCTAAAGTAATTAGTTTTGTTAATGCTTTTGTTCCAATTGTAATATCTTGTTCTCCACTATAACTATCGCTGTCTTCAGCTATTACTTTAATCGTTTTTCCTAGAATTCCTCCTTCAGCATTCATTTGTTCGGCAGCTAACCTTGCAGCTTGTAGGGTACCTTTTCCTGCTAACATATCCAAATCAGCACAAACTCCTATCTTGATTATATCTCCAGATTTGTCATTATCTTTCCAATAGACATAAACAATGGCTCCAATAGACGCAACGACAACAATTAAGACTAATATAACAGATTGAATCTTAGTTATCGCTCTATGATCTAACAATTTTCATGCTCCAGAGAAATTAATAATTGTTTAGCAATTAGTTATAATATTTTCCCATGCAAAAACTATGAAAAATTATTTCAATCATATCCAAGATCATATGCTTGTTGATGTCTTTGCAAAAAGGAAACTTGGAGTCTATAATAGAAAAAGGCGAACAATGTGAAAAAAAGTATGAGTGGCTCCAAGCATCAAAGTTTTATAAAAAAGCCCTTATTTTTGTCTTAGATAATGATATTTTAGCATTAAATAATTTTTATCAGAAAATTGGTTTTTGTCTAATTAGAAGCGCTCAACAAGCTCAAACAAAATTTCAGTTCAAAAATAGAATTCAGCAAGCTGTTCAATTATACAACAAAGCTACTGAATTATTTTTAAATAAAAAAGAACAAAAATTCATAACAAAAATTGATGAATCGAAAGCGATGATTGCATTTTGCAATTCAATGTTAGAAACTGATTTCATTAAAAAGAAGACCCTTTTAGATAAATGGTGGAATCTAAAATGCAAACTTATTGATTATTATAAAAAAATTGATGATCAACTTTCAATTGCTAAAACGTATAATGATATGCTTGAAGGATCAATTGATAGATATTGGATAGGATCCAATGAAATAGAATTAAAAGAAATTAGAAAAGAGCTGATTTCCATAGGAGAAAAAGCAATTAATATACTTAAGAAAACAGGAGCAGACGAAGAGCTGGCTCGAGCTTACTGTTGGACAAGCAAATATTGTCTAATGAGTAATAATTTAATGGTATTTATAGATGAAAAGTTAATTAAAAAAGGACTCCTTTACTCTAAAAAGGCAATATTTCTTTCTAAAAAAATAAATGATTCATGGCTTCTTGGTTGGTCATACAGTGCTGCAAGTGATGGTGCAGATAAAAATAATGATCCAAAATCTGCGCTAAATTTTATCTATCTTCAAATGGAACAAGGAAAAATTGTAAATGATAATTATATTTTAGGTTACGGAAGATTTATGCTCTCTTTATGGGGGTTTATATATTCACTTCATGAAGAAGATCCAGAAAAAAATAGAGCTATTCATAAACAAAATTTACAAGAAGCCAAAGATGTAATTCACTACTACACATTATATAATAGTAGTGTACAGAATCTATACTATTCACCTTGTTTGGCTTCAATCTCATTAGCCTCATTTGAATTAGATTTGAATTCAAAATATTCTTTACTTAAACAAGCAGTTGAATACGGTAAAAAAGGTGTTGAACACCTCAATGGATGGACTCATAGTCCTTCTATAGCAATGTTCAATGCTTACAGTTGGGCACTATATGAGCTTTCAAAAATTGAAAAAAATAACGATAAAAAAAGAAAATACCTCAACCAAATTTTTGAAAATGCTGACAGGAACATAAGGACTCTAAAAAATTATCCAAGTAATTTTTACATGAAAGCATACACTCAAAATTGGATAATTTTAGCAAAATTTGAACTCTACAAAATAACTGCACGTAAGAAAAAGAAAATTCAACTACTCCACGAAGCAGCTTTCTCAACAGATACCTGTCTAAAAATAATTAATAATAACATGATTAATAATGCATCAACTAAACGCCATCAAAAATGGTTATTTAGTCGTTTTGGACTTTTAATATACAGATTTGGAACAATTCACTACCAATTATATTCTTTAACTAAAAATAATGACCTTCTCAAGAAGATTATACAAATCTATGAAATGTCTCTAATCTTATTTGAAAAAGCAGACTATTTTACAGGTATAGCAGAGTCAAATTGGCAAAAAGCGAAAAAATACGATGAGTTGGGAGAATATCTTAAATCATCTATTGATTTCAAACTAGCTTCCAAAGCTTATTTGAAAGCATCAGAAAAAATTCCGCAATTGAAAGAATTTTATTTTAATCATTCATTATATTTGCAAGCTTGGAGTCAAATTGAACAGGCTAGATATTATCACTCAATTGAAGAATTTTCTAAATCAAAAGAAAATTATTTTACTGCAGCAACATTATACAAATCATCTGAAACTTGGGATTATTTAGCATCAATTTATTTTGCTTGGGGAAATTTAGAAGAAGCTGAAAATTTAAGTAGAAAAGAGTATCCGCAAAAAGCAAAGGAAGGATTTCAAGAGGCATATAAACAATTTAATGAAGCAAAAAGATCTATTGAAAATAAGAGTGACGAAATTTATGAAAAAATTGAAAAGAATAATGCACACAAGCTTCTTAAATCGTCCGTTTTAAGATCCAAATATTGTCAAGCTCGAATTCAACTCGAAGAAGCAAAAATATTGGATCGACAGAATAAATTTTTAGAAAGTTCAAAAAAATATAATGAAACAGCATTAATAATTGAAGAAATAATTTTAGGTGTAGAACAGTTTTTGGGTTTTAGGGAATAGTAGTTTTTGTAAAGGTTTAGCAGCAAAAATCGATTTTCAAAAATCCTTTGAAAAGTCGTATCATTCATTAGCAAATAAACATGTAAAACAAGCTGCTGAATATTATAGGAAGGGAGGCTTTGAAATTGCTCTAAATTATGCTAAGGCTACTCAGCGTCTTTTTGATGCATATTTGTATCTTAATAGAGCTGAAGATGAAGTAGATCCTACAAATAAGACGAAGTATTATCAACTTTCAGAAAAATTGCTTCAGATTGCTGTTCATCTTTTTATGAAGGCTAAGCAACCTGAAAAGACTACCGAAGTTGAAAGAATCTTAATTACTGTTCGAGAAGAAAAGGCCCTTGCAACTTCATTAAGTAATGTTATGCAGGCACCCACTTTTGCATCCACCACTTCGTCCTTTTCCGCGCCTATCTCAAAAAGTGATGTATCAATAGGTTTGGAACAATTTGATCACGCAAATATTCAGGCAAACTTAGTTTCGTCTGTAAAAGAAGTTAAAGTTGGTGAATCTTTCTTTTTATCAATTGAGTTTATTAATGCAGGTAAAGAACCTGCTTTGTTAACTAGAGTTGAAAAGTTTATTCCTCATGATTTTGTTGTTGTAAAAAAACCTGAGATCTACAGATTAGAAGAGTCTACTCTTAACATGAAGGGTAGACAACTAGCTCCTCTGAAATTTGTAGAAGTAAAACTTGTTCTTCAACCATCAAATGGAGGTAAATACCATATAAATCCTCGAGTTTATTATTTGGATGAGCGAGGACAAAACAGGTCATTAAAACTTAAGACTTTGGAAATTAATGTTGAAGAAGTCATTATGGAAGATAGAGTAACAACTGGAACAGAAGAACTTAACTCCCTTCTTTTAGGGGGTATTCCTAATGAGTATGCAGTTGTTTTAACTGGATCTCCAGGTGATGAAAGACAAAAGATAATCAAAAATTTCTTAAAAGTTGGAAATGAATTAAACGAAATTGTGTTTTATATTGCTACAGAAGCTGAAAATATCGAAGAGCTGTTAAGAAACCCTAATTTTGTTTTGTTTTTGTGTAATCCTAAGCCAAAAACTAAGATTTCTGATCTTCCAAATGTTTACAAACTTAGAAGTAAAACAGATTTAACTAATCTTAGCATATCATTGGCTAAGGCTTATCGAAATATTGAATCGTCAAAAAAGAGGCGACTTTGCGTAGAAATTGTTTCTGACGTTTTGTTGGATTATGGAGCTAAGGCAACTCGCAAATGGGTTTCAGAATTGATTACAGATTTGAGTTCAAAAGGATTCACAATGCTCGCTGTTGTCAATCCAGACATTCATCCTCCTAATCAAGCAAGAGCAGTAATTGATCTATTTGATGGAGAAATATGTATAATTCAAAGTGATGATCCTTTGGATTGTAAGAAATCGATATTGGTAAAAAAGTTAAGAAATCAAGATTACATCAAAAACCCTATTTGCATTAGGTAAATTATGGCAAAAAAGGCGTTTTCTAAAAGAGAACTGTATCTCTGCACCCATAGAGAAAACAGGCTTTCTCTGGTTTAGTTTATGTTGTTCCATGGTCCAAGCAAATCAGGAAAAGTATAAGATGCATCTGTTTGGTCCATTGTTTTTT
>JARRMA010000066.1:0-5891 GCA_037386505.1 Candidatus Bathyarchaeota archaeon | reverse complement strand
AAAGAAATTGAACTTCCCGCCAAAGTAAAAATTGGAAAAGCAACATCTCATTATAAAAACGGAGTTCTCGACATCACAATACCAAAAAACAAGAAAAAGAAAACAAAAAGAAAATCTATCAAGATAGAATAACAAACCTAAAAAGGGAAAATTTTTATCCCTTTTCTATTTTTAAACACAAATCAATTCCATTAATAGTTTTTAATAGACCTAAAAAATTAAAAATAAAACTTCAAATGTGCTATTCTACAATATTAAAAAGCAGATACCTTTAAATCGTCAAATTTAAACCTATAAACGATACAAAACGGAAGTTTACGAGAGGATTCAAATGAGCGAAATGGCCACCAAAATTCTAGAAGAGAGCCTTGGAAAAATAGTACTTGTCAGATTAAGAGGAGGAAAAAAGCTAAGAGGTAAACTCAAAGGCTTTGATCAGCACCTCAATTTAGTCTTAGAAGAAACAGATGTCACAACAGACATATCAAATGTAAAAAGTTTAGGCGCTATCATTGTCCGCGGAGACAATGTAGTAATAATTTCTCCACCTCCTAGGTGATAATATTGGGAAAAGTAAGTAAAGGGACATCATCTTTTGGAAAACGTGCTCACAAAACTCTACACATTAAATGCAGGAGATGCGGAAGAAGATCTTATCATGTAAATGAAAAACGATGCTCAGCATGCGGTTATGGACAATCTCCAAAAATAAGAAAATATTCTTGGCAGACTAAAACCTTGAATGGATCAAGATTAACTTAATCTGCCTTTTTATTTATTACAAAATAAAAAAATAAAAATGTACGAAGAAGGTTTACTTCTTCGAAATTCTTTCGAATTCGTCGAAAGCTCTTTTTGCTTCATCTACAGAAGCTTGGTCTTCTAAAGTAGACAAATCACCAATGGTTTGTCCAGCTACCAGTGCTTTTAGTACTCTTCGCATAATTTTGCCACTTCGTGTTTTTGGAAGCTTTGATACAAAGTATATACTTTCAGGTGTAGCAAGAGGTCCAACAGTTTTTCTCATATGATTTCGTAGATCTTTTTCAAGTTCTTCACTTGGTTTGTATCCTTCTTTAAGAACTGCGAAAACTACAATTACTTCTCCTTTAATTTCGTGAGGTCTGCTTGCTACTGCTGCTTCAGCTACTGCGGGATGGGAAACCATTGCGCTTTCTAATTCTACTGTACCTAATCTGTGTCCCGCTACTTTTAGTACTTCGTCTGCTCTACCTAAAAGCCATAGATATCCGTCTTCGTCTTTCATGCAGTAGTCTCCAGCATAGTATGAGCCTGGAAATCTTGTCCAGTATGTTTCTTTGAAACGTTCGGCGTCTTTGTAGACTGTTAATGCCATTCCAGGCCATGGTTTCTTGATTATTATATAACCTCTTACTCCTGCTGGTACTGATTTTCCATCTTCATCTACTATATCTACATCTATTCCTGGTAAGGGGTATGTTGCAGAACCTGGTTTCAATGGGACCAATCCTATACCTGGTGCTGGTGAAATCATTATTCCTCCTGTTTCTGTTTGCCACCAAGTATCTACAATTGGGCATCGTTCTCCTCCAATATTTTTGAAGTACCACATCCATGCTTCGGGATTGATTGGTTCTCCAACGCTTCCTAGAATTGATAAACTGCTTAGGTCGTGTTTTTTAACCCATTCTTCGCCAAGTCGCATAAACATTCGTATAGCAGTTGGTGAAGTGTAAAGAGTTGTTATTTTGTATTCTTCTATGATTTGCCACCATCTGTCTGGAGTTGGATAGTCTGGTGCTCCTTCATACATTACTATTGATGCTCCATTGAGCAGGGGTGCATAAACAATGAAGCTGTGTCCAGTTACCCATCCAATATCAGCGTTGCACCAATATACACTGTCTTCTTGTATGTTGAAAACTGATTTATAGACCGAGTTAATGTAAACCAAATATCCACCTGTGCTATGAACTATACCTTTTGGTTTTCCGGTAGTTCCTGAAGTATAAAGAATGAATAGAGGATGTGTACTTTCAACTGGTAATGGAGGTACAGGTTTTGTTTTTTCTTTTATTGCGTCATGATACCAAACGTCTCTTCCTTCTTTCATGTTAATGTCATGTCCTGTTCTTTTTACAACTAGAACATGTTTTACTGAAGGAGTATTCTCAACTGCCTCGTCAACTATTTTCTTTAATTCAATTATTTTTCCTCTTCTGTAACCGCCATCTGACGTAATTACAACGTTAGCTTCAGTGTGGCTAATTCGGTCTGCAAGAGCTTGTGCACTAAATCCTGAGAAGACAACAGTGTGAATAGCACCTATTCTTGCACAAGCTAGCATAGCTATTGGTAATTCAACAATCATCGGTAAATAGAAAGCCACTCGATCTCCATCTTTTACACCCATTTTTTTAAGGGCAGCAGCCAATTTGTTTACTTCTTTGTAAAGTTGAAGATAACTTAGAGTTTTTTCTTCTCCGTTTTCACCTACCCAATATATGGCTACTTTATTTCTTCTCCAATTCTTTAGATGTTTATCAACACAAAGGTACGATGCATTTAGCATACCACCTGGAAACCATTTTGCGAAAGGTGCATCCCAATCTAGGACTCGGTCCCATGTGCTAAACCAATCAAGCTTTCGAGCTTCTAAATCCCAATATTCTTCTATGTCATCCAAAGATTTTCTATAGGTGTCCATATACCGTTTAATAGGCCAATATTTCAATTCAACTGGCAGGGAATCTGTTTTCATATCATCACCTAATATTCGTTATTTGTGAGCGAAGACAAAATAATCCGTCCATATATCTGTTATGGATTAGAAAATAAACAAGATTGACAAATCATTCATTTTTTTGTTATAAAAAAATCTGATTTTGAATGTTTATATAAAATGGCGGACCCGCAGGGATTTGAACCCTGGGTCTTCGGCTCCGAAGGCTTGCGCACTACTTTTGAGGGTAGTTCGACGCCTTATCCAAACTAGGCTACGGGCCCACTTTAAAAATATTGTACATAATATCGATTAAAAGATAGCGGCATTTAGATCAGTATACTTCAATTTAATATATCAAAACTTGTAATCAATGTATCCTAAAAGTAAAAATGGAAAAGCCTAAACACACATTTACCGCTGTCACTCTACTTTAATCCCTTATGAGTTAGATTTATCAACTTATTACTAACGACTTTTAGAAATATTCCAATAAAACCGATCTAAAGACTATTTTTACTCTGGTTTGGAACGATTTAATTTTAAGAATTTGTAACCTATAGGAGCGTAAATTGCTGCAATTCCCATTGCGATGGTGTATAATACCATTATTACTCTGGCTATATCATTTGATACCCATTGTACTAAAAATCTGAGGAATTCAGGTAATACATTTGCAAAATATGTAAAATCGAACGGAAATACGATTACGAGCCAAGCAGTAGCTACAGCTATAAAGATAATTCCGCCAAATGTATCAAAAAGGCGAGAAAGGAGTCTTTGACCAAGTAATCCTTCTAATCCTGATGTAATACTCCAAGCAATCCAAGAACCATATAGCATTACCATTTCTATTGTGCCGAATTTTGCGGTGAAAAAACCTGTTGACATTATCTGATGAGCGGCTAAATATATTATCATTAAAACACTGCCTGTAAAAAAGAATACGATACCAGCCAAACGTTCGTTTTTTGGGATTCCCTTATCTGCTTCTGCCTTTGCTCTAGAAAGCCAGTTCTCATTTTTTTCAGTCGTGGTCAAATTGATTTCCTTCCTTCACTTATATTTTCCATATTCTGTTCCAGTTTGTAAGCAAACTTTTCTGCGTTTTTGAGATCCTTATTATTAGGTCTTCCTTTATTCATTCCCCCAAAAAATTTGAGGAAAAGATTTGTGTTATGCCCTTTACATTGAAATTCATCAATTATGATATAACCTTTAGATTCCAATTTTTCCCTAAGTGTAGAGTGATCTTTTTTAGTTTTTTATCCCCTGTTAATGCAGCTGTCGAAAAAATAAATGCTTTATTTTTGTTTACTTGTGGTAGTCTGTCTGCTAAATCAAGTATAGGGCTGTAATGTTTTCCACTATCTATTCCTGCGCCAAAACCAACCAAATCATATTCTTGAAGTTTTTCTATTTCTACTTGATCTGGAGTTTTAATTGGAGCATCAAGGATTTCATTAAAAACTTTGGCAATCTTCTTTGTGTTATTGTGATGATATGAAAATAGAACTAATAGTGATTTCATATTTAATCATCTTTTTTTAAATAATCGTGAGAATAATAGTCATCATCAACTATTCCCTCAAATAGAATTGGAAACGGATAAGCAATAGCTGGAATTTTAAAGTTCTGTTTAACAAGTCTAATGATTACCTGAGAAAACAATAATTGTATTAATCTTTGACCAAATTTTAACCGTATTTTATATTTTCAATCTTTTTATTTTTCTAATTAGTATTCGATTTTATTTATTGAAAACACAGGACCTGTATGCATTGACTCCCTACAAGCAGCAAATTTTCCTAAAGAACAACGTGGACAGATTGTATCAGGAAATAGTCCTCTTATATGTAAAGGTAAACGTCATCAAATTTAACTTCTAGAATTATGTTATGAATGTCTTGAGTTACTCCTATTGTATTGCATTTACAGTTAAAGAATTCTGCAGGCCCTAAACCTGTCTTTATTTCTGTTTCAAATGTAATTCGAACATTACCAATAGGATCAACATATGCTTTCCGAAGATTATCCACTATTACAATTGGTGTAAGAATATTGGGGGAAACGTGACGTGTGCACTCGTAATCCACCGATGAGGGTTAGTTTCATGGCGGAAAGAGAATGGGGTGTATTCTCCACGCTCCTCCATTTATACCCATTCAGTTATCTTGAGATATAATATAACCTTTTCCTATATTAAATATATAGCCTATATATTTTTTTAAAGACTTATGCCAAATCAATATTTCTAAAACGGTAAACAATTTATGATAAAAAAATTTCTTAGAATATGAACATTCCATCAGGAGATGATTACTCCTTGCTTATCAGGAAAGCCACATTTGAAGACCTAGAAAGAATTGTAGATTTCAACATTTAAATAGCGAAGGAAACCGAAGAAAAAATTTTCGAAAAAAATGTTGTCCGAGAAGGAGTTAAAGCTGTGTTAAATAATAAATTGAAAGGATTTTTCTTTTAGCAGAAGAAAATAAGAATCAAAAAAATTTGTGGACAATTAATGATTACTTATGAATGGAGCTATTGGAAAAACAAAAATATTTGGTGGATCCAAAGTGTTTTTGTTGACAAGAATTACAGGAATATGAAAGTTTTTTCTAAGCTTTTCAGATCCGTCACGAAAATGGCAATATCCGAAAAAGAGGTTGGTGGACTAAGACTTTATGTTGAAAAACACAATGATTCCGCCAAACAAGCTTATGAATCGTTGGGGATGAAAAAAACTCTTTATGAGATATACGAGAAATGGTTATGAATTAGGGATCTTACTAATTTTAACTTGAATTAAATCCCATACCAATAAAGAACCTGTTTCCAGTAAAAGCATAAGACTTCTACAAACCCACTTTTTTCTTAAAGTTAGAAAGATAATTTTGCTTTGACGCATCTTAAAATGGATGCTTCACATCATTTACGGGGAAAAAATATTCTTTCCTATTTTTTCATTATTTTTGGTTTGGCAAACAACAAAAACTTACGAAAATGTCATTAGAGATCCTAAAAAAGAATTAGGTGTTCAAAGTGAGTTTTCAAGTAAGAAAATGCTTTAATAAATGATGTATTTTATGGTTTGTTTATTGGGCTTGTAGCTCAGTTTGGCTGGAGCGTTCGGCTGATAACCGAAAGGTCGAGAGTTCAAATCTCTCCAGGCCCACCTTTTGTA